>SKYZ01000128.1 GCA_007127625.1 Aquisalimonas sp.
GAGGCGGGGCTTCGTGTTGCGGTCAAGGCCTGGTGTGCGATTCAGTCGTCGCCGCCGAAGGCCATCAGCAGGTGCAGAAGACTGGTGAACAGGTTGTAGATGGCGATATAGAGACCGACGGTGGCCATGATGTAGTTGGTCTCGCCGCCATGCACCAGAGCGCTGGTCTGGTACAGGATGAACGCCGACATCAGCAGGATGAACATGGCGCTCACGCCCAGCATCATCCCGGGCATCTGGAAGACCAGTGCGCCAAGACCGGCGAGGAAGGCCACCAGGATGCCCGCGAACAGGAAGCCACCCATGAAGGAGAAATCCTTGCGGGTGCTCAGCGCGTACACCGAGAGGCCGATGAAGATGGCCGCCGTGCCACCGAAGGCGGTCATGATGATCTGGCTGCCGTTGGGCACCGCCGTGAGATAGAAGCTCAGGATGGGTCCTAGGGTGTAGCCCATGAAACCGGTGAGGGCAAACACCGACAGCAGACCCCAGGCGCTGTTGCGCAGGGCGTTGGTGAGGAACAGCAGCCCGAAGTAGCCGCCCAGTACAACAATGAAGTGCAGCGGCGGTGCATTGGTGACCATGGCCACGCCCGCCATCACGGCGCTGAATGCCAGCGTCAGGGACAACAGGCTGTAGGTGTTACGGATGACCTTGTTGGTCTCGATCGCCCGTGCACCGGAAGTGCTGACGACGCGTTCTTGGCTTGTCATTGCCTCATGCCTCCTTGTGGTCCATGCCGTTCGCGGCCCGGGAACCACTGTCCCGCCGCGTTCCGGGGTATTCTAGCGTGCTCTGCTGTCCGGCACGATACACAAATATCCGGGGCCGGCGCCATGGTAACTGCAATGGTGGAGACCGCATGACTCGGAACAGGTTCCGTCAGTCACCGTCTTCCGTGGGCGACGCCCGATGCAGGATGGCGTCGAGATCGGCGTGGTCGCTGAGCCCGCCGTACAGCAGTGTGCGGTTCGGCCCCAGGCGGGCGGCACAGAACGCATCGGCGACGGCGGCGTTGCCATTGCGAATCAGTAGCCCGGCCTGCAGGGCAAGCGCAATGTCCTCCACCAGAACCCGCGCTTCCATGGGCAGTTCCGCGCCGCCGTGCAGGCGCTGCTCGATGCGTTGCACCGCTTCGTCCAGGTACCGGTTTTCACCGCGACACTGGCGCAACTCCTCCAGCAGCACGTCCACCGTCTCCGGGCTTTTCTGCATCGCGCGCAGGACATCCAGGCACTGAATGTTGCCGGAGCCTTCCCAGATGGCGTTCACCGGTGCCTCGCGGTAGAGGCGGGGGAGGGCGTGCTCCTCCACGTAGCCGGCGCCGCCCAGACATTCCTGCGACTCGGTGATGTGGCCCGCGGCCCGCTTGCAGATCCAGTATTTGCCCAGTGCGGTGGCGATCCGGGCGAAGGCGTGTTCGCGGGGGTCCATGGCCTGTCGGTCCAGGGCCGCGGCGACACGGAAAGTCAGCGCCGCTGCTCCTTCCACTTCCACCGCCAGGTCCGCGAGCACGTTGCGCATGAGCGGCTGATTCAACAGCAGATCGCCGAAGGCGCGGCGCTGGCTGCAGTGGTGCATGGCAAGGGCGAGTCCCTGGCGCATCAGGCTGGCGGAACCGATCATGCAGTCCATGCGCGTCTGCGCCACCATTTCGATGATGGTGGGCACCCCCCGACCTTCCTCGCCGATCATGACCGCGTGGGCATGCTGGAACTCCACTTCACCGGAGGCATTCGAGCGGTTGCCCAGCTTGTCCTTGAGGCGCTGGATACGGATGGTGTTCACGGTGCCGTCCGGGCACCACCGCGGCAGCAGAAAACAGCTCAGGCCGCCGACGGTCTGTGCCAGCACCAGGAAGGCGTCGGACATGGGGGCGGAGAAGAACCACTTGTGACCGACCAGACGGTAGGCCCGGCCTGGGCCGGCCGCGGTCACTGGTTCCGCAACGGTGGTGTTCGAGCGCACGTCGGAGCCACCCTGTTTCTCCGTCATGCCCATTCCCAGGGTGAGGCCCGTCTTCTGCTCCGGTGGCAGAAAGCGGGGATCGTAACGGTTGCTGAGAATGCGTGGCTCCCATTCCCGCGCCACCTCCGGCTGGTGCCGCAGCGCCGGGATGCAGGCATGGGTCATGGTGATGGGGCACATGGTTCCGGCTTCCGCCTGGTTGTGCAGGTACATCAGTGCCGAGCGCACCACATGGGTGCCGGGCCCGGGGTGGCGCCAGGAGAGGGCGTGGATCTCATTGCCGATGCCCGCTTCCATGAGGCGGTGATAGGCGGGATGGAACTGCACCTGATCCACCCGGTGGCCGTACCGGTCGTGGGTCTGCAGTTCCGGTGGGTTCCGGTTGGCGTCGAATCCGGCCTCCCATAGCTCGCCGCCAGCCCGAGCGCCGTAATCCCGCAGGTGGTCCTCGCCCCAGCCACCCCCCTCACGCTGGACGGCCTCTCTTAGCACACGGTCGGTGAGATAGAGATTTCGCTCCTCGAAGGGGGAGGGCTGATTCTCCACTGGATGGGTGGCCCAGACGGTGGGGGCGCTGTCGCCGGATCCCGGATTGGTCGCCATGATCTCCTCCTCGGCGTTGACCGATCCCTTCCCCCAGTATGTCATTACGGACCCGGATTCCCATGCCAAGCCGATGCCGGAAAAACTATGCGCTTCCGAGCAGGCCCGCGGCAACGAGGTCGAGAATCAGGAACCGGTTGATGGAACAGTCCCGAGCAGCCGCCGGCCGTGCTGGTCCTTCGCTTCGTGCCGTCGCCATCAACAGTCTTCCATGAGACCATTGACTGGTAGCCTGCCACATGTGCGGTCCATGTGGGCACAGGGGGTTGCCGTTACGCGGCAGTCGTCGCACTTTGCGACCGAGGCAGGCAGCACGGAATCTCTCCGTGCCCGGAGTACAGGACACCAGGTCATGCCCGTTTCCTTCGACGGCAAACTCGTCATCGCCATATCCTCTCGCGCCCTGTTCGACATGGCCGAGAGCCACCGTGTGTTCATGGAGCAGGGGGTGGATGCCTACTGTCGCTACCAGCGGGAGCACGAGGACGAGGTGCTGGCGCCAGGGGTGGCGTTCACGCTGGTGCGCAAGCTGCTGCGCCTGGAAGGCATCGACGACGGTGTGGAGGTGATTCTGCTGTCGCGCAACAGCGCGGATACCGGTCTGCGCGTGTTCAATTCGGTGGAACATTACGGCCTCAACATCACCCGCGCCGCGTTCACCAACGGGGAGCGTCCGTGGCGTTATATCCCTGCCTTCGGTGCTCACCTGTTCCTGTCCGCCGACCCCAACGATGTTGCCCAGGCCCTGCAGCAGGGCTATGCGGCGGCCACCATCCTGCCCTCCGCCGGACGGGATACCGACGCCCCGGAGGAGAGAGAGGTCCGGATCGCGTTTGATGGCGATGCGGTGCTGTTCGCCGATACTGCCGAGCGCATCTTCCAGGAATCCGGCCTGGAGGCCTTTTCCGCCAGCGAACGGCAGCAGGCCCGCTCGCCGCTGCCGGGTGGGCCGTTCAAGTCGTTTCTCGCGGCGCTGCATCAGCTTCAGCGCCGGGAACAGCTCGGTGGCGAGCCGAGCCCGATACGCACCGCACTGGTGACGGCGCGGAGTGCGCCCGCCCACGAGCGGGTCATCCGTACCCTGCGCCACTGGGACATCCGCATCGACGAGGCGCTTTTCCTGGGCGGGCTGCCCAAGGCCGACTTCCTGGCCGCATTCGGCGCCGACATCTTCTTCGATGATCAGCAGGGCCATTGCGAGATCGCCAGCCAGCAGGTTGCCACCGGACACGTGCCCCACGGAGTGAGCAACGTGGGCGCCGTCGACGCCGATGATTCCAGTGAAACCGGGTCGACGGGCGGATGAAGCCATCGTGCCCCCGTTTCCCGGCGTGTGTTGGGCAGCAAAGGGACTTGTTGCAGGCCGGGGGAAAAACGACTACCTTGTGCGCGATTTTCCGGCCGGGTTGGCCAAGGAGCGAGCGAGCGTGAATATCGTCTGCCTGGACCTGGAAGGCGTGCTGGTCCCGGAAATCTGGATTGGCCTGGCCGAGCGCACCGGCATTGGAGCATTACGGGCCACCACCCGGGACGTGCCCGATTACGATGATCTGATGCAGCAGCGACTGCGCATCCTAGACGAGCACGGCCTGGGCATGGATCACATCCAGGCGGTCATTGACGAGGTACGGCCGTTCCCCGGGGCGCGGGAGTTCCTGCACTGGATTCGCGAGCGCTACCAGTTGGTCATCCTCTCGGACACCTTCTACGAGTTCGCGCACCCCCTGATGCGTCAGCTGGACTGGCCGACCCTGTTCTGCCATCGCCTGGAAGTGGACGGCGAGCGCCGGATTATCAATTATCATCTGCGGCTCGCCGACCACAAGCGCGCCGCGGTGGCGGCGTTTCAGCAGCTGAATTTCCGGGTGACGGCGGCGGGTGACTCCTATAACGATACCGGCATGCTGGCCCAGGCCGAGCAGGGCCTTCTGTTTGCGCCGCCGCAGAACGTCATCGACGATTTCCCCCAGTTCCCGGTCACCCGGGAATACGATGAACTCAAGAACGCCATCGAGCAGGCGTTCGCGCACTCCTGAGTCAAGCAATTCAATGAGCGATACTTCGACGACGCGTGTTGCGATCCTTGCTGATACCCATGGTTTTCTCGATCCGCGCATCGCCGAGCGGGTTGCTGAATGCGATTACGCCATTCACGCAGGAGACGTGGGCGGGGCCGACGTGCTCTGCTCGTTGAACCCCACCACCTCCGTGGTGGCCATTCGCGGCAACAACGATACGGCGGACAAGTGGGCGGAGTCCGAGAGCCACTTCCTGGAGAATCTGCCGGAGGTTGCCGAGGTGTCACTCCCCGGTGGCACCATGGTGGTCACCCACGGTGATGACAACCGCGGCCTGAAGGCGCGCCACAAGGCCCTGCGCCAGCGGTATCCCCAGGCGCGCGTGGTGGTCTATGGCCACAGTCATCGCCTGACCATGGACTGTGACGAGACACCCTGGGTGCTGAATCCGGGAGCGGCGGGCCGGACCCGCGTCTACGGCGGCCCCTCGTGTCTGCTGCTCTCCTGCAGCGAACAGGACTGGCAGGTGGAAGCGGTGCAACTGCCCGCCAAACGCTACCCCAATCGCGACAACCAGAGACGCCGCGCCACCCAGGCGACGGATTGACCGGAGGCCATGGCTGGCGGCTCTGAACAGCAACACACGCCCGCCCTCGAGGGCGTGCGCGATCAGCTGGGTCAGGCCTTGGGGGCGGATCGGCGCGCATTCCGTCAACGACTGCGCGGCCTGGAGCGTCGCGCCCGTGACGGCAAGCCGTTTGGTCGCGGGCTGACACGGCTGGGTCGGGATGTCGAGCGTTCCATTGCCCGCCGCCAACGACGCCTGGAGCGCCTGCCGAGGCCGGACTATCCGGTCGACCTGCCCGTTACCGAGCATCGCGACACCATCGCCGAGGCCATCCGTGACCATCAGGTGGTGGTGGTCTGCGGCGAGACAGGTTCCGGCAAGAGCACCCAGCTGCCGAAGCTCTGCCTGGAACTTGGACGCGGCATTGACGGCATGATCGCCCATACCCAGCCACGCCGGCTGGCCGCACGCACCCTGGCCAATCGCGTCGCGGAGGAACTGGAGACCGAAGTCGGTGACCTGGTCGGCTACAAGATCCGCTTCTCCGACCATGTCAGTGACGACACCTTCATCAAGCTGGTCACCGACGGCATGCTCCTGGCCGAAATCCAGGGTGACCGTGAGCTGGATCGCTACGACACCATCATCATCGACGAAGCCCACGAACGCAGCCTCAACATCGACTTCCTGTTGGGGTATCTCAAGCAGCTCCTGCCACGAC
>SKYZ01000051.1 GCA_007127625.1 Aquisalimonas sp.
CCTGAAGGTCCGCCCTACGCCTATGGACATGCAGACCAATCAGGAGTCGCTCGGTGTGTCGCTGTCGTCCGGCGGTCTGCGCACGTGCTTGCGCACCCGCCAGGAGCCGAAGGCCACCAGGCCGAAGCCGGCACCCATGACCACCGGGGCGTCAAGCCACCGCAGATAGGGCGTCATGCCCTGGCGCGGCTGGATGGTGGTGCCCAGCGCCACCGGTCGGAACTGCGGGGCGCGGTCGATGATGCGACCGCGCTCGTCCACCGAGGCGGTGATGCCGGTGTTGGTACTGCGCAGCAGCGGTCGCTGGAACTCGATGGCGCGCATGCGCGCCTTCTGGAAATGCTGATGCGGCCCGATGGTGGTGCCGAACCAGGCGTCGTTGCTCACGTTCACCAGGTAGCTGGCCTCGGGCAGCGAAGCCGCCACCACCGGGGCAAAGGTGATCTCGTAGCAGATGGAGACGGCGGCCTTACGGCCGGCCGCCGCCAGCGGCTTCGGCGAACGTCCCGGGGTGAAATCTCCCAGCGGCGCGCCGAAGACGTCCAGCAGCGGCCCCAGTTGCTCCCGGAAGGGCACGTACTCGCCGAAGGGCACCAGGTGGCGCTTGTGGTAGTAGTCGACATCCTCGCCCAGGCTCATGACGCTATTGAAGACCTGCCCCCGCCCGCGATCCAGAGTGGGCAGGCCGAGTAGCAGTTCGGTTTCGTGAAAGGCCGCCTCGTCCCCCAGCGGCGCCAGATACTCGGCGGCCTCGTGCTGATACATGGGCACGGCGGTCTCCGGCCAGATCACCAGGTCCTTGCCCCAGTGCTGGGCGGTGAGATCCCGGTACCGGTTCATGGTGACGTCCCGGTACTCCGGGTCCCACTTCACGTCTTGGGGAATGTTGCCCTGGAGCAGCCCGGCGGTGAGGGGGCCACCGTCAGGCTCGGTCCACTCCACCTGGCGCAGCAACAGGCCGGCAACGAACACCAGCACGAAACCGGCGGCCACGGGCAAAGTACGCAGCTGTACCGGCTGGCGTGCCGCCCAGGCCAGCGCCCCGGCGCCCAGTGCCACCAGCAGGCTGATGCCGAGGCTGCCCATCAGCGGGGCGAAGCCGTTGAGCCAGGTGTCCGTCTGGCTGTAGCCCAGTTGCAGCCAGGTAGTGCCGGTGAACAGCCAGCCGCGGATCCACTCCACCACGACCCACGCCAACGGCATGGCCACCAGCAGGGCCAGGGCATCGCTGGCGGGGCGCAGGCGCTGCCAGAGTGCAACCGTGGCCAGCGGGATCAGCGCGAACAGCAACGCCAGAACCGCGCAGAAGACCACCGCCGCCCAGAAACCGCCGCCGTAGAACATGATGCTGTGATAGATCCAGAAGGCGCCGGCGGTGAACCAGCCAAGCCCCCAGGCGTAGGCGACCCGTCCCCGCCCGGCCTGCGGTCCGCTCACCAGATAGAACAGTACCGCCGGAGACACGAAGGCGACGATCCACCAGCCAAAGGGATCGTAGGCCAGCGGCGACAGAGCGCCGGCAAACAGGGCCAGCAGCAACTGAGGCCAGCGGTGGCGGTCGGCGGCAACGGTCGGAGTCATGAGCAAGCGCGTTCCTGGCGGTGGCAACGGCGCACACTGTCTTTGGATTGCCACCGATTTGCAAGACCGGACGGCCCTCAGGAATGGGACTGGACACTGGCGTCGGTTCCCGAAGCCGTCTCAGTCCTCTCCTCCGGGTCGGGCATGACCATGAGCAGGTGGATGCGCCGGTTGTCAGCGCGCACCACCTCGAAGCGGTATCCGTCCAGCGACACTGCTTCACCGCGCCCGGGCAGATGCCCGAAGGCGTGGGCGATGTAGCCGCCAATGGTGTCGAACTCGTCGTCACTGAACGCGGTGCCGAAGTGCGCGTTGAAGTCCTCCAGTGGCGTCAGCGCCTTGACCACGCTGCTGCCCTCACGGTGGCTGAGGATGTAGGTGTCGTCATCCGTGTCATGCTCGTCGTCGATCTCGCCGACGATCTGCTCCAGGACATCCTCGATGGTCACCATGCCGGCCACGCCACCGTACTCGTCCACCACCACCGCCAGATGGTTGCGGCTGCTGCGGAACTCCTTGAGCATCACGTCGAGACGTTTGCTCTCGGGCACGAACAGCGCCGGCCGCATGACTTCCCGCATGTCGAAACGCGTCTGGTTCTCCGGGGAGGAGTAGACCAGGAGGTCCTTGGCGATGAGGATGCCAATGACATCGTCCCGGTTCTCACCGATCACCGGGAAGCGGGAGTGGCCGGACTCGATCACCGGCGGCAGCAGTTCGCCCGGGGAGGCATCCCGGCGAACCACCACCATCTGCGAGCGGGGAATCATGATGTCGCGCACCTGCATCTCGGAGACGTGCAGGGCGCCCTCGATCATCGCAAGCTGATCGGCATCCAGCAGACCGCGGCGCTGCGCGTCACGCAGGACATCCACCAGGCTGTCGCGATCCCGCGGCTCGCCGGAGATCGCCTGGCTGATCCGTTCCAGCCATGAGCGCTGGTCACTGCTGCTACTTCGGTCCTCGCTGTTCATGGACTCCCATGCCGTTGCCAAGAAATCAGGGGTCAGGAGTGCCGGGGAACCCCCGCACACTGCTCACGCCTGTGGACTTGCGCCGGCCTCCTCGCGGTAGGGGTCGGGAATGCCGAGCCCGGCCAGGATTCTCTGCTCCGTCCCTTCCATCTCCAGAGCCTCGACCTCTTCCATATGATCGTAGCCCAACAGATGCAACGTGCCGTGGACCACCATGTGTGCCCAGTGGTGTTCCGGCGGTTTGCCCTGCTCCGCCGCCTCGTCGGCGACCACCTCTGCGCAGATGACCAGATCCCCCAGCTCCGGCAGATCCTCGTCGAAGCCCGGGGGCGCCTCGAAGGGGAACGACAGCACGTTGGTGGCGTAATCCCGCCCACGGTAGTTGCTGTTGAGCTGGCGCCCCTCCTCGGCGGTCACCACGCGCACCACCACCTCGGCTTCGTCCCGGTGACCGGCGAGGACGGCGGCGACCCAGCGCTCCACCCGGGCCCGCGACGGCACCATGTCGGCTTCGCAGGCCACCTGGTAGACGACGGTAATCATGCGCGCTCGCCGCCGCGCTCTCGCGCCTCGCTGATGCGGTCGTACGCCTGAACGATACGCTGCACCAGCGGGTGGCGCACCACATCGGCGGCCGTGAAGAACGTGAAGCTCACGCCCTCCACCTCGTGGAGAACGTCCACGGCATCGCGCAGTCCCGAGGCCGTCCCCTTGGGCAGGTCCACCTGGGTCACGTCACCGGTGACCACGGCGGTGGAGCCGAAGCCAATGCGGGTGAGGAACATCTTCATCTGCTCGACTGTGGTGTTCTGTGCCTCGTCCAGGATAATGAAGGACTGGTTCAGTGTGCGTCCACGCATGTAGGCCAGCGGCGCAATCTCGATGACGTTGCGTTCGATCAGCTTGGCCACCCGGTCGAAACCGAGCATCTCGAACAGGGCGTCGTAGAGCGGCCGCAGATAAGGATCCACCTTCTGGGCAAGATCCCCCGGCAGGAACCCCAGCCGCTCGCCGGCTTCCACCGCCGGGCGCACAAGAACCAGCCGACGCACCTGGTCACTCTCCAGCGCTTCCACGGCGGCGGCCACGGCCAGGTAGGTCTTGCCGGTGCCCGCAGGGCCGATCCCGAAGTTGAGATCGTGATCGCGGACGTTGCGCAGGTAGAGCTGCTGGTTGGGCCCCCGACCGCGGATCTCCGCCTTGCGGGTGCGGATCACCACTTCCTCGTCCCGGGCCTTCTCGTGGCCTTCGCGGACGCGCTCGTCCACCGCGGCGTCCTGGAGGTAGAGGTGCACGTTCTCGGGCGAGAGCTCTTCATCGGCACTGGCCTGGTAGAGATCCCGGAGGACGCTCACCGCTGCGTTGACCGCCGTTTCATCACCAATGACACGGAACCGGTGGGCGCGGTTGCTGATCTCCACGCCGAGGCGGCGCTCCACCTGGCGGAGGTTCTCATCGAACTGACCGCAAAGATTGGCGAGCCGATCATTGTCCGCCGGCTCCAGGCTGAAATCCTGGGATTCGGGCTGTGCTTTCAATAGTGCCTCGGATACCTCACGCCGTGACGGCCCGGGACAGGAACTCCCCGGGCTCGTCGTGAAAGCCGACCAGCTCCCCTCGCAGGGAGTTGGGCAGCGCCTCGGTAATACGCACCTGGACGAAGCGGCCGATCAGCCGCGGATGTCCGGGGAAGTTCACTACACGGTTGTTCTCGGTGCGCCCGGCGATCTCGGCCTCGTTGCGCCGGGAGACGCCGTCCACCAGCACGGTCTGCACGGTGCCCACCATGGCCTGGCTGATTCGCCGGGCATTGGCCTCGATGGTGGCCTGTAATCGCTGCAGCCGCGCCTTCTTTACCTCCCGGGAGGTGCTGTCCGCCAACGACGATGCCGGAGTGCCCGGACGCGCGCTGTAGATGAAACTGAAGGAGGTGTCGAAGCCGATGTCCTCCACCAGGGCCATGGTCTCCTCGAAGCAGTCCTCGTCCTCACCGGGGAAGCCGACGATGATGTCCGTGGACATGCTGATGTCGGGCCGGATCTCGCGCAGACGGCGCACCTTGTCCTTGAACTCGTCAATGGTGTGGCCACGCTTCATCAGCTTGAGCACGAAATCGGAGCCGCTCTGCACCGGCAGGTGGAGGTGATCCACCAACTCCGGGATTTCCGCGTAGGCCTCGATCAGGCTGTCGCTGAACTCCACGGGATGGGACGTGGTGTAGCGGAGGCGATCGATACCATCGATGGCGGCGACGTAATGGAGCAGCAGGGCCAGGTCGGCTTCGGTGCCGTCGGCCATCTCTGCGCGGTAGGCGTTGACGTTCTGCCCCAGCAGGTTGATCTCGCGCACGCCCTGGTCCGCCAGATCCGCGATTTCGGCGATGACATCATCGAAGGGGCGGCTGATTTCCTCGCCGCGGGTGTACGGCACCACGCAGAAGCTGCAGTACTTGCTGCACCCCTCCATGATGGAGACGAAGGCGGTGGGGCCGTCGGCGCGGGGCTCCGGCAGCCGATCGAACTTCTCGATTTCAGGGAAGGAGACGTCCACCTGGGCGGACTCGCCCGCGCGCACGCGATCCACCATCTCCGGCAGGCGGTGCAGGGTCTGCGGGCCGAACACCAAGTCCACGAACGGCGCACGCCTCTGCAGCGCTTCGCCTTCCTGGGAGGCGACACACCCACCCACACCGATCAACACGTCCGGATTCCGCTCCTTCAGGCCCTTCCAGTGGCCGAGCTGGGAAAAGACCTTCTCCTGGGCCTTCTCGCGGATGGAGCAGGTATTGAGCAGAATCAGGTCCGCCTCTTCAGGCGTGCTCACCCGCTCGTAGCCACGTTGATCAACAAGCACGTCTGCCATCTTGGCGGAATCGTACTCGTTCATCTGGCAGCCGTGCGTCTTGACGTAGACCTTGCCGTTCATGGGCCCTCGGGTCACCTTTTATGCTGTCAGTTTAGAACGATGAAAGGGCCTTGCCCACCATGCGGGCAAGGCCCTGAAAAACATCGAAACCGGAGTGATGGCGAAGGGTAACCCCGGGGTGAATCCCACGGCAAGCGCCGAACCGCCGTCGGCATGCGATCCACGCCTGGTTCGCCGGTCGGGACTTGACACACAGCCCGGGAATCAGCATATTACCGGGCCTTTCCGGACCGTGAAGAACTTCGTCAGGAGCTGAACCTTGGCCAATTCGCCGCAAGCACGGAAACGTGCCATCCAGAACGAGACGCGTCGCGTGCACAACAAGGCGCGCCGTACCATGATGCGTACGCAGATCAAGAACGTTCTCAAGGCCATCAAGTCGGGCGACA
>SKYZ01000149.1 GCA_007127625.1 Aquisalimonas sp.
AGGTGCTAGTGGGGGAGACCCCGTGGAGGTTCAAGTCCTCTCCTGGGCACCAGGCATTGAAAAAGGCGGCCAAACGGCCGCCTTTTTCGTTTCCGCACGACTGCCACAGCCGGCCAGCACGCGACGCGCCCGCGGCGCGCACCAGCCGTACCGAGCGCAGTCATCCGGTCAGACACCATCCTCGAACGGGTGCTTGATCATGATGGTCTCGTTGCGGTCCGGGCCGGTGGAGATCATGTGCACGGGTACGCCCACCAGTTCCTCGAGCTTGTCCAGGTAGGCCCGGGCGTTGGCCGGGAGCTCGTCCATGGAGGTGAGTCCGGCGGTGGAACCCGGCCAACCCGGCAGTTCGATGTACTCCGGCTGGCAATCGGCCATGGCCTCGGCACCCAACGGCGGAACCTCGTGCCACTGCCCGCCGCACTGATAGCCCACGCAGATCCGCACCGTCTCCAGGCCATCGAGCACATCCAGCTTGGTGATGCACAGCCCGGAGACGCTGTTCACCTGTACCGAACGACGCAGCGCCGCGGCATCGAACCAGCCGCAGCGCCGGGCGCGCCCGGTGGTGGAGCCGAATTCATTACCCCGCTCCGCCAGGTGGCGGCCGATGTCACAATCCAGCTCCGTAGGGAACGGGCCGGCGCCCACCCGGGTGGTGTACGCCTTGGTGATTCCCAGCACGTAGTCGATGTCCCGCGGCCCCATGCCACTTCCGCAGGCGGCGCCACCGGCGGTGGTATTGGATGACGTCACGAACGGATAGGTGCCGTGGTCAATATCCAGAAGTGCGCCCTGCGCCCCCTCGAACATGATCCGGTTACCGGCCTTGTTGTGGGCGTGCAGGATACTGATGACGTCCTCCACCATGGGCCGCAGTTCCTCGGCATGCTGCAGGCACTGCTCGTAGACGTCATCGAAGGACTGTACCGGCTCGCCGAAGTACTGCTCCAGGACGAAGTTGTGGAAGGCCACCAGGTCCCGCAGCTTGGGCGCCAGCACGTCGGGCCGCATGAGGTCGGCCACGCGGATGCCGCGGCGGGCCACCTTGTCCTCGTAGGCCGGGCCGATCCCACGCCCGGTGGTGCCGATGGCCTCCTTGCCGCGGGCTTTCTCCCGCGCCTTGTCCAGGGCCGCGTGAGACGGCAGGATCACGGGGCAGGCGGGGCTGATGCGCAGCCGGTCCCGCGCCGGTACGTCGCGGGCCTCGAGCTCGCGAATTTCCTTGAGCAACGCTTCCGGGTCCAGCACAACGCCGTTACCGATCAGGCAATGCACGCGCTCGCGCAGGATGCCGGAAGGAATCAGATGCAGGACGGTCTTCTCGCCGTCGATCACCAGCGTATGCCCGGCGTTGTGTCCGCCCTGAAAGCGCACCACTGCGGCGGCGCGCTCGGTGAGCAGATCCACCACCTTGCCCTTGCCTTCGTCACCCCACTGGGTGCCGATTACGACCACGTTGTTTGCCATGCTTTAGGTTCCAGTTCCTGTGGCGCGGCGACTGCCGCAATCAATCATGAACTCGCGGGACCTTCAGAGATCCACCACCTTCCAGGCCCCGTCCTGCTCCACCAGCTGGCGGTCGCAGCCGAGTTCTTCCGGTAGCGCTGGCTGCCCCGGCAGCTGTACGACGACACGCTCGCCGTGCTCGCGCAGCTGCCGAATGGCGTTGACCAGGTCGGCGGCATCCCCCCAGGGCGCCAGAATGCCTCGCAGCTGCGGCGCCGCGGCGTCCTCGCCCAGGGCGCTCAGCGTCTTGAGATCGGCACTGAAGCCCGTCGCCGGGCGCGAGCGCCCGAAGACTTCACCGATACTGTCGTAGCGACCGCCACGGGCCACCTCCTGACCATAACCGGGCACGAAGGCGGCGAACACCACGCCGGTGTGGAAGCGATAGCCACGCAATTCCGCCAGATCGAAGTGCAGGGTCGCTTCCGGGATGTGCCGTTCGATGGCCGACGACAACGCCCAGAGATGGCGTAGCGCCTGCTGGACATCCTCCCCTGCCCCGGCCAGGTGCTCACCGGCGTGGTCGAGCACTTCGACACTGCCATTGAGATCCGCCAGCGACGCCAGGCGATCCCGGGGCGGGCCGTCCGCCACCTCGTCCAGCAGCTCGGTGATCTCCGCGCGGGCCTTGCGCTGGAGGCAGTCGAACAGGCGCGCCTCCACGTCCCGGTCCAGCTCGGCTTCCCGGGCCAGCGCCCGGAAAATCCCGACATGCCCGATATCCAGGTGCGGCGACGGCAACCCGGCAATACGCAGCGTTTCCATCATCAGCGCGATGATCTCCACGTCGCTCTCGACACCGGCATGCCCGAACAGCTCGGCACCGAGCTGGACGGGATTACGGCTACGACCGGGCCCTTCGGGGCGCGTGTTGAGCACGGTTCCCAGGTAGCACAGCCGCGCCGGACCGGAGCGCCGCAACTGGTGGGCATCAATGCGCGCCGCCTGCGGCGTCATGTCCGCGCGTACGCCCATGAGCCGACCGGAGAGCTGATCGGTGAGCTTGAACGTCTGCAGGTCCAGGTCGGGGCCGGTACCGATCAGCAGCGAGTCCAGGTACTCGATGACCGGCGGCATGACCAGTTCGTATCCCCAGCGGTCCCAGGTATCCAGGATCTGCCGGCGCAGGGCTTCCAGCGCCGCCGCGCGCGGCGGTAGCACCTCATCCACCGCATCCGGCAGCAGCCAGCGGTTGGCCCGGGAAAATTCGGTTTCTTTCATCGGCTGCGGCTCTCCATGTCAGGGACCGAACAGGTAGAGCAGGCCCAACCCGCTCAGCATGGCCGCCAGTCCGCCCAGGCGCAGGCTGCGGTCATCCATCGCAAGCACCTGTGCCAGATAGCGACGGAGCAGAGTCGGACTGAGAAACGGCAGGATCCCCTCGACGATCAGCACCAGGGCCACCGCGGTCATCAGCAGCTCGAAAGGTCCCATACCGTCTCCAAAAAAAGCCGGGCGGTATGGAAACCGCCCGGTGGCCGTTGCTCACCCGTGACCAAGCGCCGCGGCGTTCAGTCCTCGTCGTCGCCGTTCTCGCGGGCGCCGTCCATCTGATTCAGATAGCGGAAGAACTCGCTGTCCGGGGTCAGCACCAGCACGTCGTCGTCACTGCGGAAGGCGCGGTCATACGCCCGCAGGCTGCGGGTGAAATCGAAGAACTCGCGGTCCTGTTCCGCTGCCCTGGCGAAGATGGCAGCCGCCTCGGCGTCACCTTCACCACGCAGTTCCTCGCCGTCACGACGCGCCTCGGCCACCAGCACCGTTCGCTGGCGATCCGCATCGGCGCGGATGCGTTCCGAAGCCTCGTCACCGCTGGCACGGATGTCCCGGGCCACACGCTCACGCTCGGCAACCATCCGACTGAAAACCGACTCACTCACCGCCGGTGGGAGGTCGACACGTTTGAGGCGTACATCCAGCACCTCGATGCCAAGATCCGCAGCGTAGACGTTCGCCTCTTCACTGAGGATGTCCATGATTACCCCGCGCTCGCCGGAGACCACATCCTGGATAGTCCGTCGGCCGAACTCGCTGCGCAGGCTGTCCTTGATGTTCTCGTTGAGACGGGCGTTGGCACGCGTCGGATCGCCGCCCACAGTGGTGTAGTAGGTGCGCACGTCCGACACCCGCCACTTCACGAAGGCATCCACGATCAGGTTCTTCAACTCGCCGGTGAGGTAGCGCTCCGGCTCCGCGTCCAGGGTCTGCACCCGGGCGTCGAACTTCCGCACGTTGTTCACGAACGGCATCTTGAAATGCAGGCCCGGGTCGTAGTCGTCCCGCAGGATCTCACCCAGACGGAACTTGAGCGCCTTCTCCGTCTCGTCGACGGTGAAGACCGAGAAGTATCCGAGCACGACGGCGACGGCAACAACAATGCCTGCAATGGACTTGAAGGATTGCATCAGCGGCCCTCCCTGGAGCGGAGATCACCGCGGCTGCGGGCGCCGCCATCCTGGGCACCGCTCTGCGACGTGCTCAGCCGGCGATCGAGAATGTCCGGGTCGAGCCGACCCGTGTCACGCTGCCCGTCGCCGTCGACGCGGGGCCGGGACATGCCGTCCAGCGGCAGGTAGAGCAGCGAATCGGCAGCGTCACCCGTCATGAAGATTTTCCTGCTACGAGAGTAGATGTCGGAGACAGCATCCAGATAGATGCGCGTCCGCGTGACTTCCGGGGCCTGGGAGTACTCCTGGAGAAGAGCCAGGAAGCGGGCACTCTCACCCTCGGCCTCGGCAATGGCCTGCTGACGATAGCCCTCGGCCTCCTCGCGTATACGTGCCGATTCACCCTGCGCCCGGGGAATGATCTCGTTGCGATAGGCGTTGGCCTGGTTGATCTTCCGCTGCTCGTCCTCGCGGGCCATGATGGCGTCCTCGAAGGCCGGCTGGACTTCTTCCGGCGGCTGCACGTCCTGCATGTCCACGCTCACCACGCGCAACCCGGTCTGATAGCTCTCCATGGCTTCGCTGACCAGTCGACGTGTCTCCTGGGCCACCTCGGTGCGCCCCTCGGTGAGCACGAAGTCCATGCGCCGTTTGCCCACCGTCTCACGCAGGGCACTCTCGGACATGTCCTTGATGGTCTGTTCAGGGTCGCGGAAATTGAAGACGAATGCCGCCGGGTCCTCCACCTGATACTGCACGGCGAGCTGCACGTCGACGATGTTTTCGTCCTGGGTGAGCATCAGCGCCTCGCGCGGCACGTGCCGGCGCTGATTACCGCCACCGGTCTGGTAACCGATCTCGGAGACCCGGATTTCTTCGACGTTGACCCGCTCGACGCTACCGATGGGCTGCGGTGGCCGCCAGTGCGGCCCCGGCATGGTGGTGCGGTGGAACGCCCCAAAGCGCTTCTCCACGCCACGGTGGCCCTCGTCGACGATGTAGATGCCGGAGGCAAGCCAGACCAGCAACGCTACACCGATGATGCCGCCGATGGCGGCGCCGCTGATGCCGGACGGACCTCCTGACCCGCCGTCATCGCCACCCTGGCCGTTGCCGCCGGACTGCCCGCCCTTGCCGCCAAACAGCCCGCCGAATTTGCCCTTGACGTTCTTGATGACCTCGTCCAGGTCCGGCGGCCCCTGATTCCCTGAGCCACCCCAAGGGTCCCGATTCCCACGACCGGGTTCGTTCCAGGACATACCCTTCTCCGAGTAAACAATTATTGGAATGCGCGCGGACCGCAGACGAGCACGGGATTGTAATGACCCGGACCGCTGCCCCGCAACATGTCACCGCTACACTGCCTGCAGAGGCGCGGTGAGGCCCTCCTTTTCGTACAGCCGATCCAGATCGCGGCGGCGCAGCTCCACCTCGAGCACCAGCTCGCCGGATTCGGTCCAGTCCTCGCCGAGCACTTCGCCCAGATCGAAGAAGCGCGACCGCAGCCGGCCCTGCGCAGGATCCAGACAGATGCGGCCACGTACCCGCTCTGCGGCCACGCTGTCGGCGATGGCCGACAGCAGCAGATCCATGCCGCGGCCGTCGTGGGCAGATACCCAGACATCGGTGATGCCGGTCTCCGGGTCCACGGACACGCCGGGTTCCCGCGACGTGCGGTCCACCTTGTTGTAGACCCGGATGCGCGGAATCTCCGCCGCACCGATGGACTCCAGCACCGACTCCACTTCGGTGATGCTGGCCTCGCGGTTGTCCTCGCCGGCGTCGATGACATGCAGCAGCAGCTGCGACTCGGTTGCCTCCTCCAGGGTGGACCGAAACGCTGCCACCAACTGGTGCGGCAACTCGCGGATGAAACCCACCGTGTCGGCAAGGATCACCGTGTCGCCACTGGCGACGTGCACGCGACGCAGGGTGGTATCCAGGGTCG
>SKYZ01000121.1 GCA_007127625.1 Aquisalimonas sp.
ACCACCAACGTCGTGCTCTGGGACAATGCCGACCGCGTCATCGGCGTGCTGAACGTGGAGGTGAGCCACGATCTGGAAACCCTCAAGGCGAGCCTGCACGAGATGCTGCCCAACGAGTCCATCGAGGTGCGCTCCTCGCAACGCGGCCTGGTGGTCAGCGGCGACGTCTCCACCACGGAGCGCATGGACGCGGCACTGCGCCTGGTCAGGACCTACGCGGGGGGTGATGAGGGCGATGATCAGCGCGTCCTCAACATGATGGAGGTGGGCGGCGCCCAGCAGGTGATGCTAGACGTCAAGGTCGCCGAGGTGTCCCGGAGCCTCATCAAGCGCATGGGGATCAACTTCAACGCGTTCAACTCCGGCGCACCCTGGAAGATCGGGGCGGTACAGGGCGGGGCGTCCTTCCCCGATGCCGAGTTCGCCGGCCAGGGTCTGGGGGCCGAGCGGCTCCCGGTCTTCGGCGACAGCACACCGATCGGCCCTGTCGTTCAGGAGTTCTCGCCGGCCACGGCCTCCATCGAGGACACGGGCATCTTCGGCAGCTACATGAGCGGTGACTTCCTGTTCAACATGGTGATCGACGCGGCCCAGCGCGAAGGCGTCGCCAAGATCCTGGCCGAGCCCAACCTGACCACCCTCAGCGGCCAGGAGGCCCATTTCCTGGCCGGCGGCGAATTCCCCATTCCGGTGCCCCAGGACCTGGGCAGGGTGACCATCGAGCACAAGGAATTCGGCGTCGGCCTGCGCTTCATTCCGCTGGTGCTGGACTCGGGGCGGATCAACCTGAAAGTGGATGTCTCGGTCTCCGACCTGGTGACGGAAGGCAGCATCAGCATCGGCCTGGGCGAGGAGATTTCCCGCCAGTTCTTCGTGCCGGCCCTGGCCACGCGGGGGGCCAGCTCCACCGTGGAGATGGGGCACGGCCAGACCATCGCCATTGCCGGCATGATCAACGAGAGCCTGCGCGACCAGGTGGACAAATTCCCGGGGCTCGGCGACCTGCCTATTGTCGGACGGATCTTCCGCAGCGACGAGTTCGTCAAGGACCAGACGGAACTGGTGATCTTCGTGACGCCGCGACTGGCCCGGCCCATTGAACAGGAACAGGCCCGCCTGCCCACGGGCAGCTTCGTTGCACCGAATGACCTGATGTTCTATCTGCTCGGCCGGGTGCCGCCGCGGACCGGATTCGAACGGCCCGACGACGGTGACCGCGACGACGCCGCGGATGCGGTATCCAACAACCGCAACGGCGGTGCCGAGGGCCGTTTCGGTCACGACCTGTAGGCACCGGCACACGCACGGGAGAGCGAATCATGCAGACAGTCCGGATTCTCACTACAGGCTTGCTTGCCGCGCTGCTGGCGGCATGCGCCACACCGGGCGGCGATCGACCGGAATTCGGCGAGTCGGTGCGCCACATGATCCAGGTGCAGACCTACGAGCCCGGCGACGAGGTGCCCTCGTTACGAGGCGAGAACGCGGCGGCGGCCATGGATGCCTATCGCACGGACCGGGGCGACCGCGAACGGGTGGGCCGAGGAATGATGCGGGTTCATTGAACCCAGCGCGGCGCTGACCGTGAACAAGCGGCGCTGAGCGAAATCGCCATGACAGGCAGGGCGGCATATGCGTTACCGACTGGAAATCCTCGTTGTCGGCCGCTCCCGGGAGCAGCTCGACACCATTGAAGCCCTGGTGCGGCAACAGGGCGATGTGAACGTCACCACGCGACACATCTCCAACGGGCATACCGACCCGCTGCACGACGTCCACCCGTTGCCGGACGCCCTGGTGCTGGTGCTCAGCGAGAACTGGCAGGCGGAGCTGTCGGCGCTGACCGAGCGTTCCGCCGCCGAACGGCCGCCCCTGCTGCTGGTCGGGGACAAGGGCAACATGGACCTGATGCGCCTGGCGATGCGGGCAGGTGCCCGGGACCTGTTCACGCCGCCCATCGCCGAGGAAGAGCTGGAGCAGTTCCTGCAACAGCTCACCCGCGACAAGCACGCCGAGTCCAGCCAGCGGACGGCGCACCTGACGGCCGTCATCAATGCCAAGGGTGGCTCCGGCGCCAGCCTGATCGCCGCCAATCTGGCCCATGTGCTGGCAGCGACGACGGAGCGCCGCACCGCCCTCCTGGACATGGACGTGCAGTTCGGTGCACTGCCCCTGTACTTCAACCTGACGCCCCGCAACGGTCTGGTCAGAGCACTGGAGCTGGTGGAGACCCTGGATGCGGTTGCCCTGGAAGGGTACATCCAGTCCCACGCCAGCGGGCTGGACCTGCTGGCGTCGGCACCGGAAGACATGGTCAGCGTCGCCGACGTGCCGGAATCCCGGGTGGAGCTGCTGTTGCAGGTGATGAACCAGGCGTACGACGACGTCGTGGTGGACCTGCCCCGCTGGATCGGCGGCTCCACGGCGGCGGTGCTGGAGCACGCCGACCGGATTCTCGTGGTGCTGGAACAGAGCCTGGCGCATCTGCGCGATGCAAAACGCCTGATGGCCATCCTGCGCCAGGAAATCCAGATCGCCGGACCGCGCATCACCATCGTGGTGAACCGCTACGACAAGCGCAACAGCATCAGCCTTGGCGACCTCCGGGACGCCCTGCCCAACCAGGACATCGTGACCCTGCCCAACGATTTCCAGCGCGCCACCCAGAGCATCAATGTCGGCACGCCGCTGCTGGAGATGGCGCGCAAGGCACCGCTGACCCGGGAGCTGATGACGCTGGCAGCGGCACTCCGCGAGGAATCGCCAGGCGGTCGCAAGCGGTCGCGCGGCTGGAGTCTTTTCGGCCTGGGCAGACGTGCGTAACTGAGGAGACGGCATCATGGACCTGAAAGAGCGATTCGGAGGCGGCGACGGCAGTGACACGACACGTTCGGGCTGGGGACAACGCAGCCAACGCAGCAGTCTGACGGGCCTGACCACGACCGAGCAGGAGTGCAAGCAGCGCATTTTCCAACAGCTCGTGAAAATGCTGGACCTTTCCCTGCTGGCGGGCATGGAGGACAAGGAAGCCCGCGCCCAGATCCAGCAGGTGTGCGAGTCGCTCATGGCCGAGGAGTCCCTGCCGTTCAACGCCGGGGTGCGACAGCGCATCGTCAGCGAGCTGCAGGACGAGGTGCTGGGGCTGGGACCCCTGGAAGGCCTGCTGGCGGACAGGACCGTGGCCGATATCCTGGTCAACGGCCCGAACCAGGTCTTCGTGGAGCGTCAGGGCAAGCTGGAGCGCACGTCGCTGACCTTCGACAGCGAACGGCACCTGATGACCATCATCGACCGCATCGTCTCCAGTGTGGGCCGGCGCATCGACGAATCCTCGCCCATGGTGGACGCCCGCCTGCGCGACGGCTCCCGGGTCAACGCCATCATCCCGCCCCTGTCCGTGGATGGCCCGATGCTCTCCATCCGCCGCTTCGCGGTGGACAGCCTCACCGTCGAGAGCCTGGTCCAGCTCGGCACGCTGTCCTCGGTGGCCGCCCGGGTCCTGGAATCCGTGGTCAAGGCGCGCCTCAACATCCTGGTCTCGGGCGGCACGGGCGCCGGCAAGACCACCCTGCTCAACGTGCTCTCGGGCTTCATCCCCCACCGGGAGCGGATCCTCACCGTCGAGGATTCCGCCGAGCTGCAACTCCAGCAGCCCCACGTGGTGCGGCTGGAGACGCGCCCGCCCAACATCGAGGGCAAGGGCGAAGTCACCCAGCGCGACCTGGTCCGCAACAGCCTGCGCATGCGCCCGGACCGCATCATCGTCGGCGAGGTGCGCGGGGGCGAGGCGCTGGACATGCTGCAGGCCATGAACACCGGGCACGACGGCTCGCTCACCACCATCCACGCCAACACGCCCCGGGACGCCCTGAGCCGGGTGGAGAGCATGGTGGCCATGAGCGGCTTCAACCTGCCGGCGCACCAGGTGCGTGCGCAGATTGCGTCCGCCATCGACGTGGTGCTGCAGGTGGAGCGCCAGGAGGACGGCCGGCGCCGACTGACCAGCGTCCAGGAGATCAACGGCCTGGAGGGCGAGATCATCACCATGTCGGAGATCTTCAGCTTCCAGCGGGAGGGTCTGGACGAGGACGGCAACGTGCGCGGCCAGTTCGCCGCCACCGGGATCGTGCCCCGGTTCTACGACCATCTCAAGCGCCGCGGCATGGACCCGGGCATTGACGTCTTCCAGCCGGGCGGAGGTTGATCATGGGCCTGAACCTGTCCGACGAAGCGATCTTCCTGTTGATGGTCTTTGGCGCCGTGTTCCTGCTGGTGCAGACCTTCCTGATGCCGGTGTTCGGGGAGAACCGGCGTGCCCGCAAGCGCCTGAAGAAGCGCCTGCACGCCATCGACGGCATGGAGAGCGTGGCCGGACAGGTCTCCCTGGTGCGCAGCAAGTACCTGCGGGAACTCTCTCCACTGGAGCGCTGGCTGGAGACACTGCCCGGCATGCAGCGGCTGGAGCGTCTCATCGAGCAGGCCGGGCGGGAGGCTCCCGCCTACCGGCTGGTGCTCAAGGCCCTGACGCTCGGATTGGGAACCGGGCTTGTTGTCAGCTACCTCCTGCCCCACTTGCTCGCCACCGTTCTGATGGGGCTGCTGGCGGCCGCCTACCCGTTCCTGCGCCTGCTCCTGGACCGGTCGCGGCGCCTGAACCGCTTCGAGGAGCAGCTTCCCGACGCGCTGGTGATCATGGCCCGCGCCCTGCGCGCCGGCCACCCGTTCAGCGAGGCCATGCGGCTGGTGGCCGACGAGATGCCGGACCCCATCAGCAGCGAGTTCCGCACCACGTTCATGGAGATCAACTACGGCGGCGACGTACGCACCGCCCTGGGCGGGCTGCTGAACCGGGTGCAGAGCGTGACGGTGATGGTGTTCGTCACCTCGGTGCTGATCCAGAAGGACACCGGCGGCAATCTGGCCGAGCTGCTGGAGAACCTGGCCTCGGTGGTTCGCGATCGCTTCGCCTTTCACCGCAAGCTCCGCACGCTCTCGGCCCAGGGGCGTATGGCCGCGTGGATACTGTCACTAATGCCGTTCGCACTGGCCGCCGTACTGTCCGTAACCAGTCCGAACTTTCTCCCCATGCTCACCCAGGATTCGACAGGTCGCCAGCTCGTTGTCGCGGCATTCGTCCTCCTGGTGATCGGGATTCTCTGGATAAGTCGCGTCGTGCGGATCGACGTGTGAACGAGGCGCCTGATGGACACACTGAACGACACACTCGCCCTGCTGAACAAACTCCTCGACGACCCGGCCACGGCCCAGATCGTGTTCGCGGTCATGCTGGGACTGGCGGCCTTCACGCTGATGATCTCCATCATCCTGCTGGTGACGGGCCTGGCCGATCCCCTGCGGCGGCGCCTCAAGGGCCTGGAACAGGCGGACGAGAACACCGGAAGCGGGGAATCCATGCTGGGCTGGATGGCGTCGCTGGGCCAGCATTTCGTGCCAAGCGAGCGCGAGGTCCGGGCAAAGTCGGCGCTGCGGCTACGGCGCGCCGGTATTCGCTCGCCCACGGCGCTACGGGCATTCTTCGGGGTTCGCCTGGCGCTGGCCGTGGTTTTTTCCACCGTCGCCATGACCGCGGTGCTGTCGTTCTTCCGCATCGACTTCGCCACCGCGGTGCTGATCGCAATCGCCACGGCCGTTGCCGGCTACATGCTGCCTGCGCTCTGGCTGGAGCACGCCATTCGCAGACGCATGCGGGCCCTCCGTCGCGGCCTGCCCGACGCCCTGGACCTGCTGGTGGTCTGCAGCGAAGCAGGACTCGGGCTCAACCAGGGCATCCAGCGGGTCGCGCGGGAACTGGAGGTGAGCCACCCCGAA
>SKYZ01000217.1 GCA_007127625.1 Aquisalimonas sp.
ACGAGGCCCGTCAGGCCATCGAAGCCGCCCACAGCGCCGGCTTCGAGACGTTCAACGTGGACCTGATGTTCGCTCTGCCGGGGCAGGAACAGGACGACGCCCTTGCCGACATCGACGAGGCGGTACGCCTGGGTGCCCCGCACATTTCCCACTACCAGCTCACCATCGAGCCGAATACGGTGTTCTATGCGCGACCGCCGGCGCTGCCGGACCCGGACACGGCCTGGGCCATCCAGGAGGCGTGCACGGGGCATCTGCGTGAACAGGGACTGGTGCGCTACGAGGTTTCGGCGTGGGGCCGTCCGGGCCATGCGTGCCGCCACAACCTGAACTACTGGGAATTCGGCGACTACCTGGCCATCGGCGCCGGCGCCCACGGCAAGCTCACCGACCCGGACACCGACACCATCCGCCGTTACCGCAAGGT
Organism: Aquisalimonas sp.; assembly: GCA_007127625.1. Classification (GTDB taxonomy): domain Bacteria; phylum Pseudomonadota; class Gammaproteobacteria; order Nitrococcales; family Aquisalimonadaceae; genus Aquisalimonas. The sequence goes on from SKYZ01000217.1 coordinate 428, forward strand.
CAAGGTGCCGGCGCTTTACATGCCACGGGCCGCTCAGGGAACGGCGACCGCCGAGGAGTGGACCATCCCGCCAGCGGAGCGCCCGCTGGAATTCCTGATGAACTGCCTGCGCCTTGAACAGGGCCTCACGCCGGAGCTGTTCGAAGTGCGCACCGGTCTCGCCTTCACGGACCTGGAACCCATGATCGCCACTGCCGAGCAGGACGGACTGCTGGCTCGCCGCGACGGGATCATCGTGCCCACGGCAGCCGGACACAATCACCTGGACACTCTGCTGCAGCGCTTTCTCCCGGAGACGGAATGATCACCGAGACCACCGTGGAATGCCCCTACTGCGGGGAGCCCTTCACCACCGCCGTGGACTGCTCCGCCGGCAGCCAGCAATACGTGGAGGACTGCCAGATCTGCTGCCGGCCCATCGAGTTCATGGTCGAGGTGGACGGCACCGGTGAACTGGCCGCCGTCACCGTCCTGCGCGATGACGACTGATCCGCTCGCGGAAGTTTTCAGGCGACACGTGTCGCGGTTGCCGTGATCTGTACTATAACCATGCGGTAGGGGCCGAGCTGTATCGCACGTGAGTCATCCGCTGGCCCCACAAGGGGAAGGGCATCGGCCATGAGCGATTATCATCCCATCGGCTGCGAAACCTACGCCGCACTGGAAATCGCCATCGTGCAGGGCACGCGCCTGAGAGTGGGCTGGCAGAGCCCGGACGGGCGCTGGCATATGGAGCCGCTGCTGCCGGTGGACCTGCGTACCCGCAAACACGAGGAGTTCCTGATCGCCCAGCGCTCCGTGGGCCGACCGCTGGAGATCCGCCTGGACCGCATACGGCGGTTCGCGCCGTTATAGGGCCAAGGCAAGCTGCCGTACCGCTTCCGGCTCCCGGGGCTCCAGACCGGACGCCGTCACCCCGAGCAGGCGCACGGCGCGCCGGTGCACCTCGGTCTCTTCCAGCAGCACATCCAGTAACGGCATCATCCCTGTGGCGTCGCGCAGCGGGGACGCGGCGGTGCGACGACGCGTGATCTGCTCGAAGTCGGCGTACTTGACCTTCAGCGTCAGCGTGCGCGCCTGCAGCCCCTTCGCCACCAGGGACTCTGCCACCTTGGCCGCCAGCGGCTCCAGTGCGGACACCATGTCGGTGCGGGCGGCCAGGTCGCGGCGGAAGGTGGTCTCGGCGCCCACGGACTTGCGCTCCCGCGTCGGCTCCACCGGGCGTTCATCCACGCCCCGGGCAATGCCGTAGTAAAACGGCGCCCGCTTGCCGAAAACCTCCTGCAGGTCGTGCAGCTCCCAGCGCCGGAGATCGGCACCGGTATGAATGCCCAGTGCCTGCATACGCGCCTCCGTGGCCCTGCCGACACCATGGAACCGGCCCACCGGCAAGGTGGCGACGAAGTCCGCGCCGCGGTCCGGCGTGATCACTGTCAGGCCGTCCGGCTTATCCATGTCCGAGGCCTGCTTGGCCAGGAACTTGTTGTAGGACACCCCGGCGGAGGCGGTCAGCCCGGTTTCCTCGCGCACCGCCCGTCGGATGGCCTCCGCCACTCGGGTGGCGGAACCGCCGAAACCGGCGGTATCGGTGACGTCGAGGTACGCCTCATCCAGGGACAGCGGTTCCACCAGGCTGGTGTGGCGCAGGAATATCGCGCGAAGCTGCCGGGAGACAGCCCTGTAGGTGTCGAATCGGGGCCGGATGAACACTGCGTGGGGACACTGCCGTAGCGCACGAGCCGCCGGCATGGCGGAGTGGATACCATACTGCCGGGCCTCGTAGCTGGCCGCCGCCACCACCCCGCGCCCGTCCGGCGAGCCGCCCACCACCACAGGCTGACCCCGCAGCTCCGCGTCGTCCCGCTGCTCCACGGAGGCGTAGAAGGCGTCCATGTCCACGTGGATGATCTTGCGTGGCCGCTCGCTCATGGCTGCATTCTATCCTGCGCGGCGGCCTGACAGGAGCCACCAGCCCCTTGCATGGCGCCCCGTGGCAGAATGGACCCATGAACACGACCGATGCCGTTGACACTGCGCTCGCGCGCATCCGCGCCATTGTCGGCGAGGCGGGCTGGCTGGCCGGCGACGCCCGGGCGCCGCTGCTCCGGGAATGGCGCGGGCTGTACCGGAGCGTGCCAGTGGCGGTGGTGGCGCCGGCAAGCACCGCGGAAGTGGCGCAGGTCCTGGCACTGTGCAGCGAGGCCGGCATCGCGGTGGTCCCCCAGAGCGGCAATACCGGGCTCTGTGGCGGCGCCGCCTGTGATACGTCCGGGACGCAGCTGCTCCTGAGCCTGCGACGGATGCGGCGCGTCCGCGAGATCGACACCGCCAACGAGACCATGACCGCCGAAGCCGGCTGCATCCTGAGCGACCTGCAAGGCGCGGCCGAGGACGTCGACCGGCTGTTTCCGCTCAGCCTGGCCGCCGAAGGCAGCTGCATGCTCGGCGGCAACCTGGCCACCAACGCCGGCGGCACCAACGTGCTGCGCTACGGCAACGCCCGGGATCTGTGCCTGGGCCTCGAGGTGGTCCTGGCGGACGGGCGCATCTGGAACGGGCTCAGCGGCCTGCGCAAGGACAACAGCCGGTATGACCTCAAGGATCTGTTCATCGGCGCCGAGGGCACGCTGGGAGTGATCACCGCGGCGGTGCTGCGACTGTTCCCGCGGCCCCGCCAGACCCAGACTGCCCTGGTGGCCCTGGACTCGCCGGCGGCCGCGGTGGCACTGCTGCCGGCGCTACGGGAATGCAGCGGCGACACCCTCACCGGTTGCGAGCTCATGAGCCGCACCAGCCTGGCCACCGCCATCGACCACGTGGACGGCTGCCGCGACCCGTTCGAAACCGCCTACCCGTGGTACCTGCTGGTGGAACTGTCCACACCCCGCCCCGGTGACGAACTGCGCGCAAGCCTGGAGAACGCGCTGGGCGACGCCCTGGAAAGCGGCCAGGCACTGGACGCCGTGGTGGCCGAGTCGGTGCAGCAGGGTCGCGCCCTGTGGCATCTGCGCGAGAGCATCCCCGAGGGCCAGCGCCACGACGGCGCCAGCATCAAGCACGACATCTCCGTGGCCGTGTCCAGCCTGCCCGCGTTCCTCGAGCAGGCCACCACCCGCATCGAGGCAGCGGTCCCCGGCGTGCGGGTGTGCCCGTTCGGCCACCTGGGCGACGGCAACATCCACTTCAACCTGTCACAGCCCCGGGACGCCGATCCGGGCGAATTTCTCGCCCGCTGGCAGGAGTGCAACCGCATCGTCCACGACGTGGTGGCCGCCATGGGCGGCTCCATCGCCGCGGAACACGGCGTAGGCCAGCTCAAGGTGGAGGAACTGGAGCGGCTCAAGGATCCGGTGGAACTGGAACTCATGCGCAGCATCAAGACCGCGCTGGACCCCCGGGGCATCATGAACCCCGGCAAGGTCCTGCGGTGAGCCGCGCCGCGCTCCCGGTGTTTGCCGAGACGCTCAGAACGGAAGATAGACCTGGACATTGCCGCCACCGAACGCCGCCCGGTGGAGGCGAGCCGTGGGATTCAGCGTGACGTGGCCGCCAGTGTTGCCGTCCACGGTGATCTGTAGCGGCAACGTTAGCTTGCCGTAGAGACCGTCCTCGTCGTCATCCTCGCCGTCCTCACGCTCACGGATATCCGCATGGTTGAGGAACACCCCCGGGGCGAAGCGCAGGTTATCGCTCAAATGCCAGGTGACACCGGCATAGATCATCCGCTCGATGCGCTCCTGTCGATCCAGACGGTCGTCATCGGCGGGGCGGCGATCCCGCTCGGACAGCCGGAAGTAGCGGGCACCACCCCAGAGATCCAGGTCGGCGCGGTAGTCGTGGCGGAGCTCTGCGGTGATCTGGCCGTGCCGGCGACGCAGCCGGCTGTCCTCGAACTCGCCACCACGGTCATCCAGGCGCCGGGTGGTATACAGCCCTTCCGCCTCGACGCTGCCCTCGAGACGATCGGTCAGGGGGACGTCGACGCCCAGACCGGCCCGGGCCTGATCGTAGCGGTAGGTGAATTCCCGCGCCGTGTCACGCAGGCGCAGGTAGTCATTGTAGTTGGCAAACCCGTAGACCGTGGCAGCGTCGATCCGCCGCGCCCCTTCCAGATAGTAGGTATAGGGCTGGCGCTCGTAGACGGCATCGTCCTGCTTGCCGTCGAAGGCGACATCCGGCGCCACCAGAGCCGCACGAAAGCGGTTGCCGGCATCATCTGCCCAGGCAAGCTCGGTCTGGACATCGATGTTCTCCTTGGCCCCCTCGACGTCCCCGTAGAGCGTGGCCAGCCACTCGTGGTTAAGGCGCGCTCCGACACCGACAAGGTTGCGATCGTAGCGGCCATCGAAGTCTTCGTACCGCCGGTAACGGTAGCGGAAATGCGCTGGGCCGTCGGTCCCGGCGGTTACCTGGACGTCCTGCCGGGTATAGAGCTCATCACTGCGGCTGCTTCCGGCCGTGCCGAAGATGCCGTCGCGGGCAGGTCGACCTCCCTGCCCCAGCGCCGGGCCCGGTTCGAACGTGAACCGGTGGAGAAAGCTCTCGGCATTGTAGTCGAACTGGCGCCCCTCGATGGCGTCCCGGCGAAAGGGCTCCGCCTCGCGCCAGTCAGCTGCAAGCTCCGCCGCCACCATGAACGCACACGCCCCGCAGACGGCGGCGACCCGGAAACCTTGACACCGCATCAGGCATCCCCCTGTTGGCAACGATGACGGCGGCCATGGTACCGGTGTCGAGTCGAAAATGGGGAACGCGCGCGCGGGGTGCCGCGATTTGAACTAATCTTTCGGGGAGAACGGGGCCACCTTGCGGCCCAGGGAGGACAGCCGCCATGCACATCCCCCGCCCCAGCAGTGCCAGCTTCGACCAGTGGCGCGAACTCGCCCGCTCCGATCCCGCAATGTTCGAGGCATGCCGGCGGGAGGCGATCGCAGAGGCAATCCGCACGGCGCCGCCACAGCGCCGGGAACGGCTCGAGCGCCTGCAGTGGCGAATCGATCGCGAGCGCGAGCGTCACCCCGATCCGATGGCGGCCTGTGCTCGGCTGTCACGGATGATGTGGGAGTCTGTCCACGGACCCGGCGGGCTTGTGGCACATCTCAGGCAGCTCGAGGCATGCTGGCTGGGGCAGCCCCGGCAGCGAATGCCCAGGGCACGGGTCGTTGAGTTCCCGAGCCGCCGGAACTCGAGCAACGCCGGGCTCTGAGTCATTCTCCGCACGGTTGGCTGTTGCCATTCACACCAGCGAACGGTATGATCCGCGGCCTTATCGAACACTTGTCGGGCTGCCAGCGGCGGCCCGCCCACAGATGCAGGTCTAAGGGTCATGAAAAAGGACATCCATCCGAACTACCGGGAAGTCGTTTTCCAGGACATCGCCTCGGATTTCGCCATCCTC
>SKYZ01000265.1 GCA_007127625.1 Aquisalimonas sp.
CCCGCGCGGATGATGTGGTTGTTGAGGTCGTTGGCCTCCTGGATTACGTCCACGGTGGTGTTGTAGCGGCGCGCGATCACTTCGAGACTCTCGCCGGGCTGGATCTCGTGGCGATGCCAGCGCATGCGCTCCTCATCCGGCAACTGCGCCAGCTCCTGTCGCAGCCCCTCGGCCTTGTCCTTGGGCACCGCGACCCGGTGCGGCCCTTCCGGGTCCGTGGCCCAGCGGTCGAAGCCCGGGTTGAGATGATAGAGGTCCTCGATGCTGATGCCCGTGAGATCCGCCACCAGGGCCAGATCGATCTGGCCGTCGAGGTCCACTACGTCCAGGTAGGGCTCATCGGGAATGCTGGCGAGTTCCAGATCGTAGGCTTCCGGGTCCTTCACCAGCTGACTGATGGCCAGCAGGCGAGGGACGTACTGCCGGGTCTCCTGGGGCAGGGACAGGTTCCAGTAATCCGTGGGCTCGCCGTTCGCCTCGGCGCGGCGAATGGCAGCCATGACACGCCCTTCCCCAGCGTTGTAGGCCGCCAGTGCCAGCAGCCAGTCGCCATCGAACATGTCGCCGAGGCGTTCCAGGTACTCCAGTGCCGCTTCGGTGGAGGCGAGCACGTCGCGTCTGCCGTCATACCACCAGGACTGCCGCAGCCCGTAGTGGCGACCCGTGGCGGGCACGAACTGCCAGATGCCGGCGGCGCGGCCGTGGGAGTAGGCGAACGGCCGATACGCGCTTTCCACCACTGGCAGCAGCGCCAGTTCCATGGGCATGTCGCGCTCGTCGATGGCTTCGACGATGTAGTGCAGGTAGGGTTCAGCCCGTTGTGCAACACGGTCCATGTAGTCCGGGCGGCGGCTGAAGTTGTTCAGCTCGGAGATGATCCGCGGGTTGTCCAGATCCGCCTCGATCCCGTATCCATCACGCATGCGCGCCCAGAGGTCGTCCGGGTAACGGGTCTCGGATTCCCCAACCTCGGTCACTTCGGGCGGTTTGGCGAGGATGATGCCGGGGAACAGCAGGTCGCCATCCAGATGGGCGCCGTAGGGTTGCGGCTGGCCGGCCGGTATTGCCTTCGCCGCCAGTTCAGCCTCGCCCGTGTTGTCCGGGTTCCTCTCGGTGTTGCTCCCCGGAAACTGGGCACAGGCCGACAGGGCCAGGCCGCAGGCAAGCAGTAGTGGAGTTCTCATCGAAATCACCGGTCGCCTCTCTTCATTGATTATTCTGGTGTCCGGAATCACACCGTCACGACTTTGCCCTCATCAGCCCCGACGGCATCCTCAGCGATCACTGGATCAGCTCGCGTCCTTCCACGCGCGGATGGCGGCAAATACTTCCACCGGTGAGGTTAACCGTTTACCGGCGTGCTGTTCTGCGCTCCGTTTCACGTCTTCGACGCCGGAGCGCAGGAACGGGTTGGTGCGGAGTTCTTCGTCCAGCGTCCCCGGCAGGGTGTAGCCGCCATGGGCACGGAGCGCCCGGACGCGTTCCAGACGCTGCTGCAGCGCTTCGTTATTCGGCTCCACCTGGGCAGCGAAGCGCAGGTTGGCTTCGGTGTACTCGTGTCCGGCGAAGAACTGGGTGTCCACCGGCAGATTCGCCAGCTTGCCGAGGGAATGAACCATCTGCTCGGGAGTGCCTTCGAACAGGCGCCCGCAGCCGCCCGCGAAAAGGGTATCGCCGCAGAACAGCAGGCCGTCGCCGTAGTAGCTGATATGGCCGGCGGTGTGCCCCGGAGTTTCGAGGACGCCAAGTTCCAGGCCGAGGTTGTCGAGCCGCACCACGTCGCCTTCGTGCAGGCCATGGGTGCGGTGGTTGATGCTTTCGTCGGCGGGCCCGTACACCGGCACGTCTCGCTGCGCCAGTATGGCGTCGACGCCACCCTGGTGGTCCGGGTGGTGGTGGGTGATCAGGATGGCGTCCAGGGTGAGTCCGCGCTGGCGGATTTCTTCAAGGACCGGCGGTGCCTCGCCTGGGTCCACCACCGCACAGTGGCCGTTGTCGCCGGCCAGTAGCCAGACGTAGTTGTCGCGCAATGCGGGAATCGGGGTGACCTGCGTCATGATGTACGTCCTGTGAGCGTCGCAACCGAGTGGCGAAAAATCCCGCAGCGCCCGCTGCAGGCATCGAGGCCTGATAAACTGACCAACAGACCTGCGACGCCGCCAGGGATGCTGCAAACCGCCATAGTGGCGGTGCGGCGTCATCGCCGCAAGCAGGGTAGCATGGGATGGAGTCGTGATCCGACTCCCCCCGGGGTCGCTGCGGTCGGGCGAGAGGTGAACGATGGATGCTGCCGCGTTACAGTCCTGGTTCCGGACCCCGCTCGGGCGCGTTGTTGCCGAGGCGGAGCGGGAGGTGGTGGGGCGCCTGCTGGCCGACTGCCGGCCGGGTTTCCTGGTGCAGCTTGGCGGCCTCGGCGACAATGGGGAGTTATCGGTGCCCGGTGCCATCCGCCAGTGGCTGGTGGAGCGGGACGCTTCCATCGGGCCCAGCGTCAGGGCCTGGCACGACGACCTGCCGTTTCGCAGCGACAGCATAGATACCGTGGTCATCGTGCACCAACTCGAATTCGAGCATGATCCCCACGGTATTCTGCGCGAAGCCGAACGGGTGCTGGCCCCGGAGGGGCACTTGATCATTCTGGCCTTCAACCCCATCAGCCTCTGGGGGCTCGGGCGGATGATTGCTCCGCTGAATGGCAACAGGCCGCCATGGTGCGGGCATTACTATACCGCCCTGCGGTTGCGGGACTGGTGCCGCCTGCTGGGGCTGGAGCACCGTCAGCACGAGCGACTGGTCTTCCGGCCGCCGCTGCCCCAACGGGCGCTGCAGGAACGGCTGCAGGTGCTGGAGCGGGTGGGACACCGGTGCTGGCCGTTCTTCGGCGGCGTCAATGCCGAAGTCAGTCGCAAGCGTGTCACTCGGGCCATTCCCATGGGTGCACTGCTGCGTCGGCGGGAAGTGCTGGCCCGGGGTCAACCGGCCCCGGTGCAGGCCTGCAGGCAGGGCAAACAATTCAATTTCAGGACAAGGCATGAAGACGGTGGAGATCTACAGCGATGGCGCCTGCCGCGGCAATCCCGGGCCGGGTGGCTGGGGCACGTTGCTACGCTGGAATGGCAAGGAAAAGGCGCTCTACGGCGGCGAGCCGGAGACGACCAACAACCGTATGGAGCTGATGGCGGCCATCCGGGGGCTGGAGACGCTCAAGCAGCCCTGCCACGTGATCCTGACCACGGATTCGGAATACCTGCGCAAGGGAATCACCGAGTGGCTGCCGAACTGGAAACAGAGAGGCTGGAAGACGTCCAACCGCAAGCCGGTGAAAAACGCCGACCTCTGGCAGGCGCTGGACGCCGCGGCCCAGCGGCATGACGTGGACTGGCGCTGGGTGCGCGGCCACAGCGGCCATGCCGACAACGAAGCCGCCGACCAGCTTGCCAATCAGGGCATCGATGAAATGCTGGCCCGCCGCTGAGCGCGACGGCTCCAATCATCACGGGATAGAACATGCGACAGATCGTTCTCGACACTGAAACCACCGGCCTGGAAACGGCCCAGGGGCACCGCATCATCGAGATTGGTGCCCTGGAGTTGGACGGCCGGCGCAAGACCGGCCGCACCTACCACATCTACCTGAACCCGGAGCGGGAGGTGGATGCCGGCGCAGTGGAAATTCACGGCATCACCAACGAGTTCCTCGCGGACAAGCCGTGTTTCGCCGACATCGCCGACGAGTTTTTCGAGTTCATCAACGGTGCCGACCTGGTCATCCATAACGCGCCGTTTGACGTGGGCTTCATGGATCACGAGTTCGCCCTGCTGGAGCGTGGCCTGCCAAAGGTGCGCGAGTGCTGCAGCATCACCGACACCCTGGTGATGGCGCGCCAGATGCACCCCGGCCAGCGCAATACACTGGATGCGCTGTGCAAGCGCTACGAGGTGGACAACTCCCAGCGTGATCTCCATGGCGCCCTGCTGGACGCGGAGATCCTGGCCGATCTCTACCTCACCATGACCGGCGGCCAGGTGACGCTGCTACTGGACAGCGACGAAGAAGAGTCCGGCAGCACCGGGGGGCGCTATGCCCCGCGCCCGGTGAGTGCCGATCGCCCGGCACTGCGGGTGGTGCGTGCCAGCGAACAGGAGGCGGAGGCCCACGAGGCCTGGCTGGACCGCCTGGACAAGGCCGCCGGCGGCCAGTGCGTCTGGCGTCGTGCGGAGGACACCGGCGCATGACCGCCATCAGCCTGGATCTGGACGAAACCCTCTGGCGCCTGGATGGCGTGCTCGAGCACGCGGAGGAGGCGACGGTCGCTTTTCTCCGGGAGCACTATCCAGCCATTGCCGAGGCGTATCCGCCGGAGCGTATGCGGGTCCTGCGTGACCAGGTGGCGCGGGAGAATCCCGAACTCGCGTACAACGTCACGGCCCTGAGAATCCGTACCTTCGAGCAGGCAGCGAAAGCCGTCGGGGCACCGCTGCGTGCGGCCGAGGAGGCCTTCGAGGTCTTCATTGACGCCCGTCACAGCGTGGAACTCTACCCCGATGCACTGCCAGTACTGGAGGGCCTGTACCGGGAGTTCCCTCTGGTTGCCCTGACCAACGGCAACGCCGACGTTCACCGTCTGGCGCTGGGGCACTACTTCGTTGCCGCCTACTCCGCCGTGCACGTCGGCGCCGCCAAACCCAGCCGCCCCATGTTCGAGGCCGCCGCCCGCGGCAGCGGCGTGCCCATCGAGCGCCTGATCCACGTGGGCGACGACCCCGAAACCGACGTCTCCGGCGCCGCCCGCCACGGCCTCCGCGCCATCTGGCTTAACCGTAGCGGCGCCCCCTGGCCTGAATATCTGCCGAGGGTGGACTACGAGGAAATCCGCACCCTGGACGAACTCCCCGGCCTGATCGAGCGCTGAAGCTCACTCTCGCCGGGTGACCGGCAATCCAAGGACGACTGCTCCTGTTCTGGTCAACCCTCAGCGGACACTCGGTTAAGCAGCATGGGCCAGTGCATGCTCGCTGGGTGAACGGTAATCCAGCGTCGAGTGGAGTCGTTGACTGTTGTACTCCATCTCGATGAATGCCATGACATCGAGCCTGGCGTCATGCCGCGTTCGGTAGCGCTGCCCTGCCGTCCATTCACTCTTCAGAGTCCCGAAGAAGCGCTCCATGACGGCGTTATCCCAGCAGTTGCCCTTGTGGCTCATCGAGCAGATCATCCCATGCGCCCGGAGCCGTTGCCTGTAGACATGGGACGTGTACTGCTTAGGTTCAAGGAGTGGTGCAGCAGGCCAGGGGGCGGCCGATGTCGCCTCACTGCCATCTCCAACGCTTCCTCGGCCAGCTCCGTGCGCATGTGCCCGGCCATCGCCCAACCTTTGATGCGGCGGTCATGGAGATCCAGCACCGCCGCGAGATACGTCCAACCCTCATGGGTCCACAAGGCCGTGATATCGGCCACCCACCGCGTGTTGGCCGTCTGCACCGCAAACGCCCGCTGCAGGAGGTTCTCGGCAATCGGGTCACTGGCATCGCGGTCAGTCGTCGCCTTCCAAGGGCGGCGCTTGCGCACTTCAACACCGGCTTCATGCATCAGACTGCGCGCCTGGTAGCGCCCCACGGCAAACCCCTTGCGCTGCAGGGCCACTGCCATGCGGCGGCTGCCGTAGCTCTCACGCGTCGCCTTGTGGATCGCCTTGACCTCCAGGTGCAGCGCCTCCCGCTGGCGATCCGGTGCACGCATGCGCCAGTCGTAGAACCCGCTGCGGCTGACCTGGAGGACACGGCACAGGGTGGACACCGGATAATGCG
>SKYZ01000330.1 GCA_007127625.1 Aquisalimonas sp.
GCGCGCGGTGCGGACGTGCCGTTCGCGGTGGTCTCCAACCCCGAGTTTCTCAAGGAAGGGGCGGCCATCAGCGACTTCATGAAGCCGGACCGGGTCATTGTCGGCAGCGACGACAGCCGTGCCACCGGAATCATGCGCGACCTCTACGCGCCGTTCGGTCGCAAGCAGGAGAAGGTGCTGGTCATGGACGTGCGCTCGGCGGAGCTGACCAAGTACGCCGCCAATGCCATGCTGGCCACCAAGATCAGCTTCATGAACGAACTCGCCGGCCTGGCCGAGCGCCTGGGGGCCGACATCGAATCCGTGCGCCACGGCATCGGCTCCGACCCGCGCATCGGCTACCACTTCATCTACCCCGGCTGCGGTTACGGAGGTTCCTGCTTCCCCAAGGACGTCAAGGCCCTGGCCCACACGGCCCGGGACGTGGACTATCAGCCCATGATCCTGGATGCCGTGGAGTCGGTGAACGCCCGGCAGAAGCAGGTGCTGTTCCGGCGCCTCCATGAGCACTTCCACGGCCACCTGGCCGGCCGCACCATCGCGCTGTGGGGGCTTGCCTTCAAGCCCAACACCGACGACATGCGGGAGGCGCCCAGCCGCACCCTCATGGAAGCCCTGTGGGAGGCCGGCGCCAGCGTGCGCGCCTATGACCCGGAGGCCATGGAGGAGACCCGGCACATCTACGGTGATCGCCCGGATCTGGTCCTGTGCGAGCGCCCCTACGAGGTGCTGGACGGGGCGGACGCCCTGGTGCTGTGTACCGAGTGGCAGCAATTCCGCAGCCCGGATTTCGAGCGCATCCGCGGTACGCTGAAGCAGCCCGTGGTGGTGGACGGTCGCAACGTCTACGACCCGCGCCGGATGGTGGACGGCGGGTTCACCTACTACGCCATCGGCCGTGGTGAAAGCATCCGCCGGCCGGGTTGAGTTACAGGACACCAGGGCGGCGCGGTATTCCGATTCCGCCTGAACGTATGACAAAAGATTCCTTTTTCGTCTAAGCACAGGCAGGTAGAGTCACCGCTTTCCGCGGCCGCCGATCGTGTCGGAGGTCGCGGCCATGTTCGCGTTGGGCACCGTATTCGCGGAGTACCACAGGGGGGCACGTCTTGGGCTGGGAGGCATGGCTGACCATTGCCGTGGTGGCAGGTGTCCTCGGCGTGCTCACGTTCACGCGGTTGGCGGCGGACATGGTCTTCCTGGGCGGCGTCACCATCCTGCTCCTGACCGGCGTGCTGGATGCCCGCTCCGCCTTCGGCGGCCTGGCGAACCAGGGCCTGATCACCGTCGCCGTCCTCTACGTGGTGGTGTCCGGTCTGCAGGAGACCGGCGGCATTCACTGGATCGTGCAGCGGGTGCTGGGGCGACCCCGCTCCCTGGCGCATGCGCAGCTCAAGCTCATGAGCCCGGTGGCGGTGCTGAGCGCCTTCATGAACAACACGCCGGTGGTGGCCATGCTGATCCCGGCGGTGAACGAGTGGGCGCGGAAATTCGGGCTGTCCAACTCGAAGCTGATGATTCCGCTCAGCTATGCGGCCATCCTGGGCGGTACCTGCACGTTGATCGGCACCAGCACCAACCTGGTGGTCAACGGCCTGCTGGTGGACCGCACCGATCACGGCCTGCGCATGTTCGATCTGGCCTGGGTGGGGTTACCCGTCGCATTGGTGGGCATTGCCTTCATCCTGCTCACCACCCGCTGGCTGCTGCCGGACCGGCGCCCGCCCATGCAGGAACTCACTGATCCCCGGGAGTACAGCGTGGAAATGCTGGTGGATCCCGAGGGGCCACTGGTGGGCAAGAGCATCGAAAGCGCCGGTCTGCGCCACCTCTCCGGCATGTTCCTGGCGGAGATCGACCGCAACGGCGATATCCTGCCCGCCGTGGCGCCCCAGGAGAAGCTCCAGGGCGGCGACCGGCTGGTGTTCGTGGGCGTGGTGGAATCCGTGGTGGAGCTGCAGAAGATCCGCGGCCTGACGCCGGCCACGGATCAGGTGTTCAAGCTCGAGGGCCACCGCTCCGAGCGCATCATGATCGAGGCGGTGGTCTCCGGCAGTTGCCCCGTGGTGGGGCAGACCATTCGCGACGGCCGCTTTCGCTCCCGTTACGACGCCGTGGTTATTGCCGTGGCCCGCAACGGGGTGCGCCTGGGTGGCAAGATCGGTGACATCGTCATCCAGCCGGGGGATACCCTGTTGCTGGAGGCCAAGCAGGCGTTCATCGACCAGCAGCGGAACAGTCGCGACTTCTTCCTGGTCAGCCAGATCCGGGATTCATCGCCGCCCCGGCACGAGCGCGCACCCGTTGCCCTGGCCATGCTGGGCGTGATGGTGGTGACGGCAGGTATCGGCGTGCTCAGCATGCTGGAAGCGGCCCTCGTGGCGGCCGCGGGAATGCTCCTCACCGGCTGTTGCACAGTGGAGAACGCCCGGCGCAACATCGACTGGTCGGTGCTGCTGGTGATCGCCGCCGCGTTCGGGCTGGGGGCGGCCATGGAGCAGACCGGCGTGGCCTTGATGGTGGCGCAGAACGTCATCCACGCGGCGGGTGATGCGCCGCTGCTGAACCTGGTGGCCGTCTATCTACTCACCGCCGGGTTTACCGCGGTGATCACCAACAACGCGGCAGCCCTTTTGATGTTTCCCATCGCCATGGCGCTGTCGGCGGACCTGGGCGTGAGTATCATGCCCTTCGCCGTGGCCATCATGCTGGCCGCCTCGGCGAGTTTTGCCACGCCCATCGGCTACCAGACCAACCTGATGGTCTACGGCCCGGGTGGTTATCATTTCTCCGATTTCATGCGCATCGGATTGCCGCTGAACCTGGTCACCGCCCTGGTGGCGGTGGCGGTGATTCCGCTGGTCTGGGGGTTCTGATTGCCGGTCCGGTCCATCGCCCGCGCAACGTGCGCGGCGATCCGCTTTCTCAAACGTTGCAACTGAGGTACAAGACAATGAGTGACGCACACAAGGATCTCACACCGCCCCACGGTGGCACCCTGAAGGAGCTGCTGGTGGACTCCGCGCGGGCCGCCGAGCTGCGCGAGGAGGCCCGCGATCTGCCGTCCTGGGATCTCACCGACCGCCAGGTCTGCGACATGGAGCTTCTGATCAACGGCGGCTTCTCGCCCCTGGATGGCTTCCTGCGGGAGAAGGACTACGACAGTGTCTGCGCCGACATGCGTCTGGCCGACGGCACCCTGTGGCCCATTCCCATCAACCTGGATGTCACCGAGGACTTTGCCGGCAGCATCAAGCCGGGCGCCCGCATCGCCCTGCGCCATCCGGAGGGCATGGTGCTGGCCATCATGACCGTGGACGACCTCTACCGGCCCGATGTCCGCCGGCAGGCGGAGCGGGTCTACGGCGCCGCCGACGAGGCGCATCCCGAAGTCTTCCGGCTGTTCCACCAGACCAACCCCGTCTACCTGGGCGGACCCCTGGAGGGCATCGAGGCGCCGCCGCACCACACCTTCAAGCACCTGCGCCACTCCCCCAGGGAGCTGCGCGAGTGGTTCGCCAAAATGGGCTGGACCAACGTGGTGGCATTCCAGACCCGCAACCCCATGCACCGAGCCCATGTGGAGTTGGCCAAGCGCGCCTCCCAGAAGGGCGAGGCCAACCTGCTGATCCACCCGGTGGTGGGCATGACCAAGCCCGGGGACGTGGACTACTTCGTGCGGGTGCGCTGTTACCAGGAAGTCATCAAGCACTTCCCCGAGCAGACCACCCAACTCAGCCTGCTGCCCCTGGCCATGCGCATGGGCGGGCCGCGGGAGGCGGTGTGGCACGCCATCATCCGCAAGAACCACGGCTGCTCGCGCTTCATTGTCGGCCGCGATCACGCCGGCCCGGGCAAGAACAGCCAGGGCGAGGACTTCTACGGCCCGTATGACGCCCAGGAACTGGTGCGCGAGTACCAGGACGAGCTGGGTATCGTCATGCAGCCCTTCGAAGAGATGGTCTACGTGGAGGATCTTGCCCAGTACGTGCCGCGTTCCGAGGTCCCGGAAGGCTCCCGGGTGCTGAACATCTCCGGCACGGAGCTGCGCCGGCGCCTGAAGGAAGGCCTTGATCTGCCGGAGTGGTTCTCCTACCCGGAGGTGATCACGCGCCTGCGTCAGGCCTTCCCGCCCAAGACGAAGCAGGGTTTCACGGTGTTCTTCACCGGCCTGTCCGGCTCCGGCAAGTCCACCATTGCCAACGTGCTCATGGCCAAGCTCATGGAGCACGGCACCCGGCCAGTGACGCTGCTGGACGGCGACCTGGTGCGCAAGCACCTCTCCAGCGAACTGGGCTTCTCCAAGGAGCACCGGGAGATCAACATCCGCCGCATCGGCTTCGTCGCCAGCGAGATCACCAAGAACGGCGGTGTCGCCATCTGCGCGCCCATTGCGCCGTACCGGGCCACCCGCCGGGAAGTGCGCGAGATGGTCAACCAGGGCGGCGGTTTCATCGAGGTCTACGTGGCGACGCCGCTGGAGGTCTGTGAGGAGCGTGACCGCAAGGGCCTGTACGCCAAGGCGCGCGCCGGGCAGATCAAGCAGTTCACCGGCATCGACGACCCCTACGAGGAGCCGGAGAATGCCGAAGTGGTGGTGGACACCTCCCGCTACTCCGCCGATGAGCTGGCGCAGCAGGTGATCCTGCACCTGGAGAAGCAGGGCTACATCGACCTGGATTGAACGGGATGACCTTGTGGGGCGGATTGTAGGGCGGACCTTCAGGTCCGCCGTATCCAGACATGCAGGCCGGAGCGGTCCGTCGCAGCGTCAACGGCGGACCTGACGGTCCGCCCTACGATCTGACAACCGTGGGAGGGGCTTTAGCCCCGACAGCCCACCGTGGATACCGTTGCAAGAGAGAGCAACCATGAACCAACCCGACTTCGAAGCCGTTATCGCCATTGCCCGGGAGGCCGGCAACGCCATCCTGGACGTCTACAACGGCCCTGAGTTCGACGTCCAGACCAAGGATGACGAATCACCGCTGACCGCCGCCGACCGGGCGGCGCACCGGCTCATCGACCGCGAACTGCGGGCCCTGACGCCGGCGATTCCGGTGCTCTCGGAGGAGGGGGCGGACGTCCCCTACGGGGAGCGCCAGCAGTGGCAGCGCTTCTGGCTGGTGGATCCGCTGGACGGCACCAAGGAGTTCATCAAGCGCAACGGCGAATTCACCGTGAACATCGCCCTGGTGGAGGACGGCGCCCCGGTCTGGGGCGTCATCCATGCCCCGGCGCTAGGGACCACCTACGTGGGTCGGGTGGGTGAAGGGGCTTGGCGGCAGGAGGGGGACGGCCCCCGGGAGCCGCTGGCGGTAAAGACGCCGGACAACGGTCATGCCGTGGTCAAGAGCCGCTCCCATCCCACCGGAGAACTGGCCGACTACCTGGAGAGCATCCACGTTGCCGACGAGGTGCCGGTGGGCAGTTCGCTGAAGTTCTGCGCGGTTGCCGAGGGCCGCGCCACCCTGTACCCCCGGTTCGGGCCCACCATGGAGTGGGATACCGGCGCCGGCCACGCCATCGTCGAGGCGGCTGGCGGGCGGGTACGCCTGGCGGAAGACGCCGCCACCCCCCTGCGCTACAACAAGGACGACCTGCACAACCCGTTTTTCATTGTCTCCGCCTGAGGCGGCGGACCAATTCCCGCGCGCCCCTGCCCGGTAGGGTCGCGGCTCGCGCCGCTCCTACAGGGTATCCGACACCCGTCGTAGGAGCGGCGCA
>SKYZ01000205.1 GCA_007127625.1 Aquisalimonas sp.
CGGCGTTACGGGATTGGTGCCCCGGGGGAGAGTCGAACTCCCACGGCCAAAGGCCACTCGATTTTGAGTCGAGCGCGTCTACCAGTTCCGCCACCGGGGCGCGTGGCAACAGCGGTGGACCATGCCACCGGAGCAGGATTCTGCCACAGTTGGCCGGGAGGCGCACCAGGCCCGCGTGCAACGGGCCTGAGGCACCCTCCGCCGGTATCAGTCCATGACCCGGTCCCAGCCGGCGTGGATGACCTCGCTGGTCTGTTCCTCCACCTCCGGCACCGGGTGACTGACATGGGCGTGCCAGGCGATAAAGGTGTCCCGCAGCACACCGGACGCGATCTGCTGATAGCGCTCCACCGGCACCCCGCGATCGGGACGGTAGGAGCCCTGCAGGTTGCCATCCCGGTCAATGCTGAGCTCGACCCGGAAGTTCACCGGTTCGCCGGCGCGGGCGCCATGTTCGATCAACCCCGCCGTGCGTGCTCCGCGGGCAAGTTCGAACAGCCGTTCGCCGTCGCCGTCGCGAACCACCACCTCGTAGCGCGCCGGGCGCTCACCCCGCGTGGTCAGAACGATCTCGCGGGCATCCCCCGGCAGCGGCCCCAACTGGTCGATCACGCCCTGCATTGTGTCGTCCAGGGTGGCACTGGGCCGCGGATCGTCCAGGCCGCCACGGAAGCGGGCCTCCATGACCGCGATAATCACCAGCACCACAACCGTTACCAGGATTGCCAGGCCGATCCACAATTCACGGCGGGTCTTGGCCTCGTAGGCGCGCGCTTCGGATGGTGTAACCGGCTCGTGCTCGGTGCTCATGAACCCTTGCCTCCTGGTTTGCTGGCGTTCTCCCCCGCGCGGGAGAACGCCGGACGGTGGATCGGCGCGGTTGGCGCGCTGCGGCGCATCAGCATAACGCAGGACGCGCCGGAATGGAGCCCGTGATTCCGGGCAGGTCAGTGGCGCGGGCTGTCCGCGGCCACGGCAAGACCGGCAAAAGCGTCTTCCTCACCGGTGACCGGGTCCGGCATACCGGGTGCCCCGCTCCCCTGCAGGCCTTCGAAATCGTACAGATCATTGTCCGCCAGGTGCGACGGCCGGACGTTCTGCATGCTGCGCAGGATGATATTCAGGCGATTGGGATCGGCCTTCTCCCACTCCCGCACCATGCGCTTGATTTCCGCGCGCTTGAGATTGGGCTGGGAGCCGCAGAGATTGCAGGGGATGATGGGGAACGCCTTGCGCTCGGCGTAGTCCTCCAGGTAGCGCTCCGGGACATAGGCCAGGGGCCGGATCACCACGTGACGGCCATCGTTGCTCTTGAGCTTGGGCGGCATGGTGGCCAGACGGCCACCATAGAACATGTTCAGGAACAGCGTCTCCACAAGATCGTCCCGGTGGTGGCCCAGGGCGATCTTGGTCATGCCCATTTCCTCGGCCGCCGTGTACAAGGCACCCCGGCGCAGTCGCGAGCACAGCGAGCACATGGTCTTGCCTTCCGGCAGGACGCTTTTCACGACACTGTAGGTGTCCTGCTCGAGAATGCGGTAGTCCACCCCGAGGCTGTCCAGATAGTCCGGGAGCACGTGTTCGGGCCAGCCGGGCTGCTTCTGGTCCAGGTTGACGGCGGTGAGCTCGAAGCGCACCGGCGCCCGCTGCTGCAAGTGCCTCAGCATCTCCAGCATGGCGTAGGAATCCTTGCCGCCGGAGAGACACACCATGATGCGGTCGCCGTCCTCGATCATGCGGTAGTCGCGGATCGCATTGGCGGTGAGGTAGGTGAGGCGCTTTTCCAGGGACTTGAGGTTCATGGCAGCAGCCGACGCAATTGATTCGGGGAGCGTGTTTATACCATCGCGGGCCTGCGCGACCCAAGCTCGCGGCGTTACCATGCCGCTTCAGGGAGACGCTGAACCGCAGGTTGGCTACAGGACACAGGCAATGGTCTCGCACCTCGAATCCGCATCCGACGCCACGCCGCATCGCCTGGAGCCGCTGACCCATCTGCTGCGTTTCCTGGCCACCTACCGCCGGCGCGTGGCGGCCGCCGTCGTGGCCCTGCTGGTGGCAGCCGGCAGCGTACTGGCGGTGGGCCAGGCCCTGCGCCTGGTGGTGGACCAGGGCTTCCTCGGCGACGACCCGCAGCAACTCGACCGACTGCTGGCCCTGACCCTGGGCATCATTCTGCTCATGGCCCTGGCATCGGCGGTGCGCTTCTACCTCGTGTCCTGGATTGGCGAGCGGGTTGCCGCGGACCTGCGCAAGGCGGTGTTCGACCACGTCACCCGCCAGGAGCCGGCATTCTTCGAGGTCAACGGCGTGGGCGAAATCCAGTCACGCCTGACCACCGACACCAGTGTGCTGCAGACCATTCTCGGCTCATCGTTTTCCATCGCGGTGCGCAATCTGCTGCTGCTCATCGGTGCCGTGATCATGCTGTTCATCACCAGCCCCCGGCTCACCGCGCTGGTGCTGATCGGGCTGCCGCTGGTGCTGATACCGATCCTGTTCTTCGGTCGCCGGGTTCGCCGTCTGTCCCGTTCCAGTCAGGACCGGGTGGCGGACGTGGGCAGCTTTGCGGGTGAGACGCTGCAAGGCATTCATACGGTGCAGGCCTTCGGCCATGAACAGCACGACCGGGAACGCTTTGCCGGCCATGTGGACGCCGCGTTCACCACCGCCATGGCCCGCATCCGCCAGCGGGCCTGGCTGCTGGGCATAGCCATGGGCCTCGCGTTCACCGCCGTGGGCATCATTCTCTGGCAGGGAGGCCATGATGTGCTGGCCGGGCGCATGTCCGGGGGCGAGCTCTCGGCCTTCGTCTTTTACGCGGTGCTGGCGGCGGGCGCCACCGGCGCGGTTTCCGAAGTCTCCGGCGAGCTGTTCCGGGCCGCCGGGGCCACGGAACGACTGATGGAGCTTCTGCGGGCGCAGCCCTCCATCCAGGCACCCGCGGCACCGGTGCCACTGAACCGACCCGCGCGGGGCGCGGTGAGCCTCGAACGCGTCGACTTCGCCTACCCGGGACGGCCGGATACACCCGTGCTTCGCAGCCTCGACCTGGAGGTGCGGCCGGGTGAGCGGGTTGCCCTGGTGGGGCCCTCCGGGGCGGGCAAGAGCACCCTCTTCGGGCTGCTGCTGCGCTTCTACGATCCGGCCTCGGGGCGCGTGCTGTTCGACGGCCAGGACCTGCGCAGCCTGGACCCGGCGGAGTTGCGCAGCCAGATCGGTCTGGTGGCCCAGGAGCCGACCCTGTTCACCGGCACCGCCTGGGACAACATCCGCTATGGCTGGCCGCAGGCGGACGACGCAGCCGTACGCCGCGCCGCCACCGCCGCCCACTGCACCGAGTTTCTGGACCGGCTGCCTCAGGGCTTCGACACCCCCCTGGGGCCCGGGGGCGTGCAGCTCTCCGGCGGCCAACGCCAGCGCCTGGCCATCGCCCGGGCCATTCTCCGCGACCCGGCGCTGCTGTTGCTCGACGAGGCAACCAGCAGCCTGGATGCCGACAGCGAGGCGCGCATTCAGGCCGCGCTCACCGACCTGATGCGCGACCGTACCAGCCTGGTCATCGCCCACCGTCTCGCGACGGTGCAATCCGCCGACCGAATCGTGGTCATGGACGGCGGCCGCATCGAGGCCCAGGGACGCCATACCCGGCTCCTGGAGGAAAGCCCGCTGTACGCCCATCTGGCAGCGCTCCAGTTCGACCTCGGCGCCCCTCCGGAGACTGCCGGTACGAGGCACTGACCTTGCGTTGTTCACCCACGGCCGAGCGGTATTTTGTGCACCGCACCACTCCGGTATATCCCTCGCAGTTCCGGCCGAAATAAATTATAAGACCAAGGCGCCCGCACCATGCTATAAAACAGCGGCAGTTCCCGATCCACCGCTTTCCAGAGGATACTTCACTGGACACACGCACCCTCTGCCTTGGCGTACTCACCGAGGGCGATGCCTCCGGCTACGAGATCCGTAAACTCCTGCAGGAGCGCTTCGGGCATTTCATGCGGGTCAGCTACGGCTCCATCTACCCTGCACTGTCGTCCCTGCTGGATGAGGGCCTGGTCGAGTGTCAGGCCATCTCCCAGTACAGCCGGCCGGACAAGAAAAGCTACCGGCTGACCCCTGCTGGCGAGCAGGCCTTCATTCAGGCGCTGGAACAGTCACCGGGACGCCACCGTGTGCGCTCGGAATTCCTGGCGTTACTGTGCTTCGCGCATTATGTACCCACCCACCGCCTGCAGCAGCTGCTGGACGAGCGTGAACGGGAATTCCGCGAAGACATCGCCGAGGCCGACATCTGGCTGCAACAGGATGGCGAGCAGGCACCTGCCGGGATGCGGTTCGCCGCCGGGTTCGGTGTCGCGCTACTGCATGCGGCCTGCAACTACATCGACGAGAACCGTCATACCCTGACGCCAGCGCAGTAGCGCTGGCACGCGAGCGACGACGCCCTGCCCACCGTGGCGCGGCGTCACGGTCTCACGCCGAGAGCTTCACTGGCCGCGCGCCAGCGCCACAAAGATACTGAACGCAACGGACCCGTCGCACCGGATGTTCCCGGAGTACACCGACTGATTGCACTGGCCCCGGTCTCGGCTTGCATGGGTCAGCCGAGACGGGCCTCGAAGGCTGAGACATCCCGGGCATGGGCACCGGCCAGGACGAAACCGGTGAGGCGATCGCCCGTCACGTGCTCCATGACGAGGCCCTGATCGTCGGCATGGCGTTCAACCCACTCCCCGTGCTCCTCCGGCGGCCAGACCGCCAGCGGGCAGGACGGTGTCTTGATCACCACGGTGCCGGGACTCGCCCGGTAACGGATGTCCTCACCGCAGAGGTTGGCGACCAGAACCCGGGCCTGTTCCTGCAGTGGACGCACGTAGGGCAGGAGGCGACCGTCGTGTTCGGCGCAGTCACCGATGGCATGAATGTCCGGAACGGAGGTGCGCAGGTATTCGTCCACCCGGACACCTCGGGCGGTGGCAATCCCGGCGTCCCGGGCCAGCGCGGCATTGGGCTGCAGGCCGAGGGCGCTCAGCACTGCGTCCGCGTCCACTGCGAGCCCGTTCGCCAGTCTTACCTGCAGGGGCCCGCCACTGTCCGACTTCGCCACCGTCTCCACGGTGGTTCCGGTATGCAGCGCCACACCTCGAGACTGCAGCGCCAACTCCAGCCGGTGGCTGGCAGGTCCCGGCAGGAGACGCTCCAGGGGAGCCGACGCCTGATCCACCAGGGTCACCTTGTGCCCGGCGGCGGCAAGATCATCAGCGAATTCGCAGCCGATGAGCCCCGCCCCCATGATCACCACCCGGGCCGGCGCGCAGGGGTCGACCCGCTCGCGGAAGCGGCGGTACGACGCCAGATCGTTGACCTGCATGACCTCGCCGGCGGCATTCCCCTCCAGGGACGGTCGCAGTTGATGAGCGCCCATCGCCAGAATCAGGGTTCCGTAAGGCACACCACCCCGGGGGGTGATCAGCCGACGCCGCTCCCGGTCCAGCCCTAGGACTCGCGTGCGCCGCAGAAATCCGACGCCCACCCTGGCGGCCCTGTCGGCACCCCGTTCGAGAACGAGGTCATCGGCATTACGGCCTTTCGCCGCCGCCGCCGAGAGCTGCGGCTTCGGGTAGGGATCCCCGTCACAGCCGGCGATCAGCAGCACCGGGCGATGCGGGTCGCGCTCACGCAGGGCCTCGACAAAGGCCCAGGCCGCCATGCCACCGCC
>SKYZ01000322.1 GCA_007127625.1 Aquisalimonas sp.
AGCTCCCGGACCACCGACAGCGCCACCAGCACGCCAAGGGACTGGTCGGCGCCGAAATTCACCAGGGTGGTGTACCCCTGCAGCCCCAGCACCATGCCCACGAACAGGCTGGACACGAGGATGATCACCAGGGACAGCACGCCCACCGAAAAGAGCTGCTGAACCAGCAGGCCCGGGCGCAACACCAGTGCGGGCATACCCGCCAGCGCCCGCAACAGGAACATGAAGGCCCGCCCCAGACGCGCTACCGAATGCAGAGTCGTGGCGCCGATTTGCTGCAATCCGCCCAGCATCAGTCGTGCCCACTCCCTGTCACGCCCAGCAGATCTTCGGCGAAATCAACCGCCGCAGGGTAGTGGAACGGCACCGGCCCGTCCGGCAGACCGTGCATGAACTGGCGCACCCACTCGGAGCCGGACTCGTAGAGTTCCTGCGGCGTCCCCGATTCGACGATCCGGCCGCCGGACAGCACATGGATGCGGTCGGCAATGCGGGAGGTCTCCGCCACATCGTGGGAAACGATGATACTGGTGAGCCCCAGGGCATCATTGAGCCGACGAATGAGCTCCACCAGCACGCCCATGGAGATCGGATCCTGCCCGGTGAAGGGCTCGTCATACATGACCATCATCGGGTCCAGGGCGATGGCCCGGGCCAGCGCGACCCGCCGCGCCATGCCGCCGGAGAGTTCGGCCGGCAGCAGATCCCGCGCGCCCCGCAGTCCCACCGCCTGCAGCTTCAGCAGCACCAGGTCGCGCAGCACCGGCTCCGGCAGATCGGTGTGCTCGCGCAGCGGGAAGGCTACGTTCTCGAACACCGTGAGATCGGTGAGCAGGGCCCCGCTCTGAAAGAGCATTCCCATGCGCCGGCGCAGGCGATAGAGATCCCGGGTCGACACCGCGTGGACGTCCTCGCCGTCCACGTGCACCGTGCCGCGGTCAGGCTGCAACTGGCCACCGATCAGTTTCAGCAGCGTCGTCTTGCCGGTGCCGCTGGGGCCCATGATGGCCGTGACTTCGCCGCGACGGATGGACACATCCACACCGCTGAAGACCGGACGGTCTCCCCGGGCGAAGTGCAGATCACGCACTTCCACCAGGCTGTCAGGGGCAGTGGACGCGTCAGGCATGGCTCGGGGGTCCGGGGAGTTGTGCATTGTGCGCATGGTCAATGCCGATCGAGTATCGGGCAACCCCTCGGGAGAGTCAATGACCGAGCGGTCAGCGCCCGCGATTGCTACCATGGCGGGCTGTCCCCGGCTTTACTGCGGAGTTTTCGTGACCCTGCCCGTCGCCGTCATCACCCTGGTCCTCGGCTTCCTGGTGCTCGCCTGGAGCGCGGACCGGCTGGTGGCAACCGCCTCGACGCTGGCCCTGCACCTCGGGCTCGCACCGCTGCTGGTGGGCCTGTTCGTGGTCGGCTTCGGCACGTCGACGCCAGAACTGCTGGTGTCGGCCCTGGCGGCGATGGAGGGGCAACCGGAACTCGCCCTGGGCAACGCCCTGGGCTCCAACATCGCCAATGTCGGTCTGATCCTCGGGCTCACGCTGCTCTTCATCCCCCTGGGCCGGCACCGGGAGCGGGAACGCGTCACCCTTGGCCTGCTGGTGATCGCGACTTTCGGCACCCTGCTGCTCCTGGGCGACCTGCGCCTCACCCGCGGCGAAGGCATCGCATTGCTCGGCCTGCTGGTGCTCGCCATGCCGCTCATCGCCTGGGCGAACCGTGGCAACCCCGACGCCGCCGCGGCACCGGAACGGGCCGCACACCCACTGCCGCGCACGGTTCTGGGGCTGGCGGGCAGCCTGGTGCTGCTGCTGATCAGCGCCCGCGCCCTGATCTGGGCCGCGGTGACGCTGGCCGAGGCGGCCGGGGTCAGCCAACTGGTGATCGGCCTGAGCATTGTCGCCGTGGGCACCAGCCTGCCCGAGCTGGCCACGGCCTTCGCCGCCGCCCGCCGTCAGGAGCGTGCCCTGCTCTACGGCAACCTGATCGGCTCCAATCTGTTCAACCTGCTCGCCGTGCTGGGGGTCACCGTCGTGCTCCATCCGTTGACGGTGTCCTTGCCGGTGCTGCTGCGCGACGGCGTCATCATGGCGGCACTCACGGTACCCCTGGTGCTGCTGGCCCGGGGGGCCATGGGTGGGGCACGCACCCTGGGTGCAACCCTGCTGGTCGCATTCGCGCTGTACCAGCTCGGCCTGTTCCTGTTTGCGCAGGGGGCACCGTGATGGCCTCTGTCTGTCCGCCGCCGGCGACGGTGCCCTCACCGGAGGCAACTCAGGCATAATACGCGGGTTTGCGCCAGGAGCACGCAGCATGGGTAACAGTGAAACCGCTTCGGCCAGTCAGGTCACCGACCAGCGCTTGCAGTCCCTGGGACGCGCCGTGCTGGAGACCGAGGCGACGGCCATTACCGACATGCTGCCGCGGATCGACGCGGACTTCGTCCGTGCCTGCCACCTCATGCTGGCGTGTCAGGGACGCATCGTGGTGCTGGGCATGGGCAAATCCGGGCACATCGGCGGCAAGCTGGCGGCGACCCTGGCCAGTACCGGCTCCCCCGCCTTCTTCGTCCACCCGGGCGAGGCCAGCCACGGCGATCTCGGCATGATCACCCCCCGCGACGTGGTGGTGGCGCTGTCCAACTCCGGCGAGACGGACGAACTGATCACCATCCTGCCGCTGATCAAGCGACTGGGCGTGCCGCTGATCACCCTCACTGGCAAGCCCGAGTCCACCCTGGCCCGGGCAGCCTCCGTGAACATCCACGTGGGCGTTGCCCAGGAGGCGTGCCCCCTCAACCTGGCCCCCACATCCAGCACCACCGCGGCACTCGCCATGGGCGACGCCCTGGCGGTATCGCTGCTGGAGGCCCGCGGTTTCACCCGCGAGGACTTCGCCCGCTCCCACCCCGGTGGCAAACTCGGCCGGCGGCTGCTGCTGCTCATCGACGACATCATGCACACCGGCAACGACATTCCCGTGGTGGCGCCGGACGCGCCGCTGCGGGATGCCCTGGTGGAAATGTCCCGCAAGGGGCTCGGCATGACCACGGTGCTGGATGACCAGCAGCGGTTGCTGGGGATCTTCACCGACGGCGACCTGCGCCGCAGCCTGGACCAGGGCATCGACCTGCACAGCATCTCGGTACGGGAGATCATGACCGCCGGCGGCCGCACCATGCGCCAGGGAAGCCTCGCGGCCGAAGCCCTGCACACCATGGAGGAACACAAGATCAACGCGTTGCTGGTGGTGGACCAGTCGGAGCGGGTGGTGGGGGCGCTGAACATGCACGACCTGCTGCGGGCGGGGGTGGTATGAGCGCCGGCGGCGACAGCCTGGCACCGGAGCCGGTCGGCGAACTCCGGGAGCGGGCGGCGGCGGTCCGGGTGCTGGCCCTGGACGTCGACGGTGTGCTCACGGACGGCACCGTCTTCTACGGCGAACACGGCGAGACCCTGAAGGCCTTCAACATCCTCGACGGCCTCGGCCTGCGTCTGCTGCGGGAGGCCGGCCTGGCCACTGCCATCATCAGCGCCCGCGACTCGGCCCCCCTGCGCCGCCGCGCCAGCGACCTGGCCATCGACCACGTTTTCCTCGGTTGCGACGACAAGGCAGCCGCCTGGGACGAGCTCCTGGCCCGCACCGGCCTGCCTTCGACCGATGCGGCATTCGTGGGCGACGACCTCATCGACCTGGCCCTGCTGGCGCGCGCAGGATTCGCGGTGGCGGTGGCCAACGCCCACCCGGCAGTACAGCGGCGGGCGCATTACGTTACACGACAGCGCGGCGGCGCCGGCGCAGTGCGCGAAGTCGCCGATCTGCTGCTGAGCGCCCGGGGCACCCTCCAGGAGGCCATCGCGCGGTATGCTTCCCGATAGAAAATGGACATTCCGCATTGTCGCCCTGATCCTGCTGGTGGCAGTGGGCTGGTGGGTTCTGGACGAGGACACCCACGAACCGGTCCCGGCGGATCCGGAGGAGATGGCGGAGCGGCCCGACTATTTCATGGAGACCTTCACGCTGAATGCCACCAGCGACGACGGCGTGCGCCGCTACCGGCTGGAGTCGCCACGCATGGAGCATTTCACCGGCGAGGATGTCTGGCTGCTGGAGCGCCCCGAAATCACCTACTTCGTGGACTCAGGGGCACCATGGCACCTGCGCGCGGAGCGCGGACGGGCATGGAACAATGTCGAGGACGTTCACCTGCAGGGCGAGGTCACCATTCGTCGCAGCCGCAGTGACGACAACCTGCCGGCGAACGTGGACACCAGCGAAGTCTTTCTGCAACCGGAACAACGCTATGCCGAAACCGACGAACACACGGTCTACTGGCGCGAGGATGCCCGCCTGGAGGGTGTCGGTCTGCGCGCGTGGCTGGATCGGGAATACCTGGAACTGCTCGCCGACGTCAGGGGCCGCTATGAAGTGCCTGACTGACCGCCCACACAGCCTGGCCGTCGGCCTGGCGTGCCTGCTGCTGCTTGCCGCCCCGGCGGCCGTCATGGCCGAGCCCATCGACCTGGACGCGGATCAGGCAGAGATCGACAACGCCCGCGGTGTAAGCGTCTACACCGGCAACGTGGTTCTCACCCGTGGCTTCCGCCGTATCACCGGTGACCGCATGACCGTGCATCTCACCCGGGGCGACGATGGCGACCAGGCACTGGATCACGTGGTGATCGAGGGCCAGCCGGCGGTCTATAACCAGCAGGCCACGGAGGATCGTCGCGCCGTGGAGGCGGAGGCACCGCGCATGGAGTATCACGCCAGTGGTCCGGAGCGCGTCGTGCTGCTGGAAGGGGCCCGCCTCGTGCAGGGCCGCAACACCTTCTCCGGGGAACGCATCGAGTACGAGGTCGCTGCCGATGTGGTCAACGCCCGGGGCGAGCCCGAAACGGGACGCCGCGTACAGATCACCCTGTTTCCGGACGACGAGGACGAGGAAGGAGACGGCCAGTGAGCCTGCTGCGGGCGGAGGAACTGACCAAGGTCTACCGGCGCAAGACCGTGGTTCACGGCGCATCCATCGACGTGGCCAGCGGCGAGGTGGTGGGGCTCCTGGGGCCCAACGGTGCGGGCAAGACCACCTGCTTCTACATGGTGGTGGGGCTGGTCCAGGCCGACGGCGGCCGTATCCTGCTGGACGACAACGACATCACTGATCTGCCCATGCACGTGCGAGCGCGGCGGGGTGTGGGGTATCTGCCCCAGGAGGCATCCATCTTCCGCAAGCTCACGGTGATGGACAATCTGCTGGCGATCCTGGAGACGCGTCCGGAGCTGGATCGCAAACAGCGCCGCGAGCGGGCCCAGGAACTGCTGGAGGAGTTCAGCGTCGCCCACCTGCACGACCAGACCGGCATCAGCCTCTCCGGGGGCGAACGCCGACGGGTCGAGATCGCCCGCGCCCTGGCCGCCAACCCCCGCTTCATCCTGCTGGATGAACCCTTCGCCGGCGTCGACCCCATCTCGGTACTGGATATCCAGGCCATTATCCGCCACCTGGCGGAGCGGGACATCGGCGTCCTGATCACCGATCACAACGTGCGCGAGACCCTGGGCATCTGCCAGCGCGCCTATATCCTGGCGCAGGGGGAGGTCATTGCCCGCGGCAACTCCGAGGAGGTTCTTGCCAACCGGAAGGTGCGCGAAGTGTACCTGGGAGAGGAGTTTCGCCTGTAGATGC
Organism: Aquisalimonas sp.; assembly: GCA_007127625.1. Lineage (GTDB taxonomy): Bacteria > Pseudomonadota > Gammaproteobacteria > Nitrococcales > Aquisalimonadaceae > Aquisalimonas. The sequence goes on from SKYZ01000322.1 coordinate 5,696, forward strand.
GGGCCAGGCGCC
>SKYZ01000419.1 GCA_007127625.1 Aquisalimonas sp.
ACCGCAGCGCCCCAACGAGCCGGACTGGAACCGGGCCAACTCCCGCCACCGCCAGATCTACAGTGACCGCGTCGGCCAGGCCGCGGCGAAGAATCGCGAGCCGTTCCTGTTACAGGCCTACCGGCGGAACATGGGGGAGAAGATCGTGCTGACCCGCGACACCTCCGCCCCCATCTACGTGAACGGTCGCCACTGGGGCGCGTGCCGGGTAATTCACCTGCCGTAGGTGCCGGGCACTAACCCTCGGTGCTGGCCGCGCCGTCTTCGCCGTCGCCGGCCAGCGCCGCCTCCAGCGAGGCCCAGGCAAGCCGTGCACACTTGATCCGGGACGGGAAGCGGCGCACGCCACGGAGCGGTTCCAGCCCTGCAGGCAGGTCCTCCTCGTCCTGACCATCCATGACTGCGCGGAACCGGGCGGTAATGGCTTCGGCCTCGTCCACGGAGCAGCCCTGCAGGGTATCCGTGAGGAGGGAGGCGGACGCGGTGGCAATGGCGCAGCTCTCCCCCTGAAAGCCGATGGCGTGGATGACGCCATCACGCACGTCCAGGGTGAGCTCGATGCTGTCGCCGCACAGGGGGTTGTAGCCGTGGCCACGGTGGGTTGCCGGGTCCACGGCCACGTAATTCCGCGGCTTGCGGTTATGCTCCAAGATCACGTCCTGGTAGAGCTTGAATAGATCGTCGGCCATTCAGGCAAACAGTCGCCGGACCTTGTCGATGGATGCCACCAGCTGATCCACCTCCGCCCGAGTGTTGTAGACGCCGAAGGAGGCCCGCGCCGTGGCGGGAATGCCGTAGCGCTGCATCACCGGCTGCGCGCAGTGGTGCCCCGAACGAATGGCAACCCCGTCGTTGTCCAGGATGGTGCCGATGTCGTGGGGATGCGCTTCGTCCATGACGAACGACAGTGCCGCCGCCTTGCGCCGGGCGTTACCGATGATCCGGACACCCTCCATGGCACTCACTTGCTCGTGGGCGTAGGCAAGCAGATCCGCCTCGTGGGCTGCGACCTTGTCCAGCCCCAGGCCCATAAGCCACTCGATACCGGCACCCATGCCGATGACACCAGCGATGTTCGGCGTCCCCGCCTCGAACCGCTGGGGCGGTTCGGCGAACTCCGAGCGCTCGAAGGTGACGGTCTTGATCATGTCACCGCCGCCGTGCCACGGCGGCATGGCGGCCAGCAGCTCGTACCGGCCCCACAGCACGCCGACGCCGCTGGGACCATAGGTCTTGTGCCCGGAGAAGACGAAGAAGTCGCAGCCCAGCGCCTGCACGTCCACCGGCATGTGGGGCGCGGACTGGGCGCCGTCCACCAGCACCGGCACATCCTGCGCATGGGCCAGTTCGACGATCTCCGCCACGGGATTGATGGTGCCCAGGGCGTTGGAGACGTGGATCACGCTGACAAACTTGGTGCGCTTGTTGATGCGTGCGGCCACGTCGTCCAGGTCCAGCTCACCGGCGTCGGAAAACGGCACCACCACCAGCTTCGCCCCGGTGGCATCGCACAGGAGCTGCCACGGCACGATATTGGAGTGGTGCTCCATGCCGGTGACCAGGATCTCGTCGCCGGCCTGCAACCGCGGGCGCACGAAGCTGTTGGCCACCAGGTTGATGCCCTCGGTGGTCCCGCGGGTGAACACCACCTCGTCTTCCGAGGGCGCGTTCAGGAAGCGCTGGACGGTGCCTCTCACAGCCTCGAAGGCGGTGGTGGAGCGTTGCGAGAGCTCATGGACGCCCCGATGGATATTGGCGTAGTAACTGCGATAACAGTCGCTGACGGCGTCGATCACCACATCGGGCTTCTGCGCCGTGGCACCGTTGTCCAGATAGACCAGCGGCTTGCCGTTGATCTCCTGTTGCAGAATCGGGAACCGGGCGCGGATGGCATCCACGTCCAGCCCCGACGCCGTGCTGACCACCGGGTCGACCTGACTCATAACAGTTTCCTCACCGCCTCCTCACCGGGCAGCAGCGACAGTAGCGCTTCCCGCTCGTATGCCTGCAGCGACGGCAGCGCCATGTCGTCCAGCATTTCGTTGGCGAAGGCAAAGGTTAGCACGCCCCGGGCCTCCTGGTCGGAGATCCCACGGGTACGCATGTAGAACACCGCGTTCTCGTCCAGCTGCCCCACCGTGGAACCGTGGCCGCACTTGACGTCGTCGGCGTAGATCTCCAGGCGTGGATTGGAGTGGGCGATGCCCTTGGGGCTCAACAGCAGGTTGCGGTTCTCCTGGCCGGCATCGGTCTTCTGCGCGCCCTTGGCCACCTGAATCAGGCCGTCGAAGACGGACTCCGCCTTGCCGTCCAGCACACCCTTGACCAGCTGCTCGCTGGTGCAGTGATCGGCGTTGTGGCGCACCCATGTGTGGACGTCCGAGAACTGGCCGTTGCGCACCAGGTACAGGCCGTTCAGGTTGGCGCTGGCCCCCGGGCCGTCCAGGTTGACGTAGAAATCCGTACGCAGCCGTTGACCACCAGCGTGCATCGCGTGAGCGTTCAACTGCGAATCGCGGTCCAGGGTGGTGTGGATCACGCCCAGGTGCGAGCCCTTGTCGCCCTCGCTGGCGTAATGGAACAGGTTGACCACGCTGTTGGCGTCAGCGATCACCTCGGTCACCGGCGCGGTGAGATAGGCGGCGCCATCGCTGCCTTCGTGCCGCTGTACCACGGTGAACTCGGAGCTCGTGGCGGCGTGAATCAGCACCCGCGGCCATGCGGCAACACCGGTGGACTCCGCCGTCATGACGCTGACCAGCTCCAGGGGCTGCTCCGGGGCCGCCCCGCTGACCACTTCGATGACCACGCCCTGGGTGGCAAACGCGGTGTTCAGCGCCAGGAACGGATGCGGCTCCGCATCCGCGTGGCGTGCCAGATGCTGTTCGGCGACGCCGCCGTCTTCGTCCAGGGCAGCGGCGAGGGTGCGCACGCGCACACCGTCGGGCAGGCGCTCAAGCTCGGACCGCTCGGTATCCAGCACGCCGTCCACCATGACGATGCGCACGGCATCTTCCACCACCGCCAGATTGGCAGCGGCTTCATTGCTCAGGGTCCCTGGCACCTGGGCTGGCCGGAAGTGGTCCTGGGTCACGTTCCCCAGGCGGGTCTGCTTCCACGCCTCCACCTTGCGCCCCGGAAACCCGGCCGCCTCGAACCGCTGCATGGCAGCTTCGCGGCGCGTTGCCCACCAGGCCGGCTCCGCCGAGCGATCCCGGGCCTGGAAATCCTGCAGGTAGACACTGCTCTGCTCTGCTACAGCTTCCATCATGTACCCCGTTGGTCGGCGTGGGCTCAGGCCGCGCTGTTCTCTTCGAACAGCGCGTAACCGGACTCTTCCAGCTCCACGGCAAGTTCCTTGCCGCCCGACTTGACGATGCGGCCGTCCACCATGACGTGCACGGTATCCGGCACGATGTAGTTGAGCAGGCGCTGATAGTGGGTGATCAGCAGAAACCCGCGCTCCGGCGAACGCAGGGAGTTGACCCCGTGGGAGACGGTACGCAGGGCGTCGATGTCCAGCCCGGAGTCGGTCTCGTCCAGGATCGCCAGCCGCGGCTCCAGCACCGCCATCTGGAAAATCTCGTTGCGCTTCTTCTCGCCACCGGAGAAACCTGAGTTCACGGGGCGCTTGAGCAGCGCTTCGTCCATCTGCACCAGCTCCATGCGCTCACGCACGTGCCGGAGGAACTGGGCGGCATCCACTTCCGGCTCGCCGCGGTGCTTGCGCACGGCGTTGGCGGCGGCGCGGAGGAAATAGGTGTTGGAGACACCCGGGATCTCCACCGGGTACTGGAACCCCAGGAACAGCCCCTCGCGGGCGCGCTCCTCCGGCTCCATTTCCAGCACGTCCTTGCCGTCCAGCAGGACTTCGCCCTCGGTCACCTCGTAGGCAGCGTCACCGGCGATGACCTTCGCCAGGGTGCTCTTGCCGGAGCCGTTGGGCCCCATGATGGCGTGCACCTGGCCCACCTCCAGGGTCAGGTTGATGCCCTTGAGGATTTCCTCGCCTTCGATTTCGGCGTGCAGGTTGCGAATCTCAAGCAATGCCATTGTCCAGACTCCAGATTCCTGTGTATCCAGTCGGGCCCGGCACCGAGGCGCCGGACCGGTTCTATTCGTGTTGCCGGATCAGCCGACGCTGTCTTCCAGCGTCACCTCCAGCAGCTTCTGCGCCTCCACGGCGAACTCCATGGGCAGCGTCCGGAAGACGTCCTTGCAGAAGCCGTTGACAATCAGCGACACCGCTTCTTCGGCACCAATGCCGCGCTGCTGGCAGTAGAACATCTGCTCTTCGCTGATCTTGGAGGTGGTGGCCTCGTGCTCCACCTGGGCGCCCGGATGCTGGATGTCGATGTACGGGATGGTATGGGCCCCGCACTGGTCGCCGATCAGCATCGAGTCGCACTGGGAGTAGTTGCGGGCATCCACCGCCGTGGGCGCCACACGCACCAGGCCGCGGTAGGTCTGGTCCGCCTCGCCGGCGGAAATGCCCTTGGCGACGATGGTGCTGCGGGTGTTCTTGCCCATGTGGATCATCTTGGTGCCGGTGTCGGCCTGCTGCCGATTCCGGGTCACCGCCACGGAGTAGAACTCGCCCACGGAGTCGTCGCCCTTGAGCACACAGCTCGGGTACTTCCAGGTGATGGCCGAGCCTGTCTCCACCTGCGTCCAGGCGATCTTGGAGCGCTTGCCGGCGCATAGGCCGCGCTTGGTGACGAAGTTGTAGATACCGCCAACGCCGTTTTCGTCCCCCGGGTACCAGTTCTGCACCGTGGAGTACTTGATGTCGGCGTCATCCAGGGCCACCAGTTCCACCACCGCGGCGTGCAGCTGGTTCTCGTCACGCATGGGGGCGGTGCAGCCTTCCAGGTAGGAGACCGACGCGCCCTCCTCGGCGATGATCAGCGTGCGCTCGAACTGGCCGGTGTGGTTTGCGTTGATCCGGAAGTACGTGGACAACTCCATAGGGCACTTGACGCCCTTGGGGATGTAGACGAACGAACCATCGGAGAACACCGCCGAGTTCAGTGCGGCGAAGAAGTTGTCCTTCCGCGGCACTACGGTGCCTAGGTACTTCTTTACCAGCTCCGGGTGATCATGGATGGCTTCCGACATGGAGCAGAAAATGATGCCCTGCTCCTTGAGCTTCGCCTGATACGTCGTCCCCACGGACACGGAGTCGAACACCGCGTCCACGGCCACTTCCGGCTTCTGGTCCTCGGGCCGCTCGACACCCAGCAGCGCCTCGCGCTCATGCATGGGAATGCCGAGCTTCTCGTAGGTCTCGAGTAGCTTCGGATCCACCTCGTCCAGGCTCTGCGGCTTCGCCTTCGGCGCCGCATAATAGGAGATGGCCTGGAAGTCGATGGGCGGGAAGCGCACCTTCTGCCAGTTCGGATGCTCCATCTCCAGCCAGCCACGGAAGGCCTCCAGCCGCCACTCCAGCATCCACTCCGGCTCCTCCTTCTTGGCGGAGATGAAGCGGACGATATCCTCATTCAGACCCGGCGGGGCATACTCCTGCTCGATGTCGGTCACGAAGCCGTATTCGTAGCCCTTCTTGGTAACCTGCTCGATGGTTTCATTGCTTGCAGACATTGACACGCTCCGCTCAGCTGACTGCCGTTTTGACCCGTATGTCGATGCCGCGGAGGCTGGGGTGCTCCGGC
>SKYZ01000199.1 GCA_007127625.1 Aquisalimonas sp.
CAGGAAGGCCGCGCGGAAAAGGCCCTGGACGCCATTCGCCAGATGCTCTCGCCCACGGCGCTGGTGATCCGCGACGGCCAGCGGCGGGAGATCCCGGCCGAGCAGGTCGTCCCGGGGGACGCGGTGGTCCTGCAGGCCGGTGACAAGGTGCCCGCGGACCTGCGGTTGCTCCATGCCAAGAATCTGCGCATCGAGGAGGCGGTGCTCACCGGCGAATCCGTGCCGGTGGAGAAGGGCGTGGATCCCGTGGATGCGGAGGCGGATCTCGGTGACCGGGCCTGCATGGCGTACTCCGGAACCCTGGTGACCTTTGGTCGCGGCACGGGGCTGGTGGTCGCCACCGGGGAGCAGACCGAGATCGGTCGTATCTCCGGCATGCTCAGCGAGGTCGAGGGCCTGGAAACGCCGCTGGTGCGGCAGATGGAGCAGTTCGGCCGCTGGTTGGCGGCGGTGATCGTGGCCATTTCCGCCGTCACCTTCGCCTTCGGTTACTGGGTACGCTCCTACCCCCTGGATGAGATGTTTCTTGCCGCCGCAAGCCTGGCGGTGTCGTCCATACCAGAGGGGCTGCCGGCGATCATGACCATCGCCCTGGCCATCGGCGTGCAGAAAATGGCGCGGCGCAATGCCATCATTCGCCGTCTCCCGGGGGTGGAAACCCTGGGGTCAGTGTCCATGATCTGCTCCGACAAGACCGGCACCCTGACCCGCAATGAAATGACCGTCCAGAGCGTCGCCATGGCCGGTGACATGGTGGATGTGGATGGCGTGGGCTACGCGCCCGAGGGAGGGTTCCGGCGCGCTGATGAGTCAGTCGAGCCGTCCAGTGACCCTGTTCTGGCGGAGACCGTGCTGGCGGCGCTGCTGTGTAACGACGCGCAGGTGTATCGCAGAGACAGCGACTGGATCATGGAGGGCGACCCCACCGAGGGCGCCCTGGTCACGCTCGGGCTGAAGGCGGGTCTTGACCCGGACCAGAGCCGGCGCGATCGCCCCAGGACCGATGCCATCCCCTTCGAGTCGGATCACAAGTACATGGCCACCCTGCACCATGACCATGAAGGCCACGGCGTGATCTACCTCAAGGGGGCGCCGGAGCGGGTGCTGTCGCTGTGTGACGCTCAGATCACCGCCGCGGGTGAAGAGTCCCTGGACGCAGACGTCTGGCGGCAGGTCATGGATGACATCGCCGCACGCGGGCAGCGCCTGCTGGCGGTGGCGCGGCGGCGCACCGGTGCCGAGCAGGTCAGCCTGAACTACGACGACGTGGAAGGCGGCGATTTCGCCATGCTGGCGCTGCTGGGCATCATGGATCCGCCACGGGACGAGGCGATCACCGCCGTGGCCGAGTGCCGCGAGGCCGGTGTGCGGGTGAAGATGATCACCGGCGATCACCTGGTGACGGCGACCGCCGTGGGGCGTCTGCTCGGGATCGGTGGCGAGGGACGTGCCATGGCTGGCCACGAACTCGACGAACTGGATGACGCCAGCCTGCTTGACGCGGCGCGGGATACAGACGTGTTTGCCCGCACCACCCCGGAGCACAAGCTGCGTCTGGTGCAGGCACTGCAGGCTGGCGGCGGCATCGTTGCCATGACCGGGGATGGCGTCAACGACGCCCCGGCCCTGAAACGCGCCGACGTGGGCGTGGCCATGGGCAACAAGGGCACGGAGGCCGCCAAGGAAGCCTCCGAGATGGTGCTGGCCGACGACAATTTCGCCTCCATTGCCCATGCGGTGGAGGAGGGTCGCACGGTCTACGACAACATTCGCAAGGCCATTCTGCACATGCTGCCCACCAACGCCGGGCAGTCGCTGACCATCATGATGGCCATTCTCATGGGCCTGGCCCTGCCGCTGACCCCGGTGCAGGTGCTGTGGGTGAACATGGTCACCTCGGTGACCCTGGCCATGGCGCTTGCCTTCGAGCCCAGCGAGCCGGGGGTCATGCGTCGCCCGCCGCGGGATCCTGCGGCGCCGCTGTTGTCCGGCTTCCTGCTCTGGCGCATCCCGTTCGTGGCGATTCTCCTTTGGCTGGGGACCTTCGGTCACTTCGTGTGGATGGAGGAGGTCGTGGGCGCCCCGGCGGAGGTCGCCCGCACCGTGGCCATCAACACGCTGGTAGCCGGCCAGGCCTTCTATCTGCTCAACCTGCGGCTGATCCACCAGCCCGTGCTGCTGGGCGGCGCCCTGTTGCGCAGCCGGGCAATGTGGATTGCCATCGGCGTGCTGGTGATGCTGCAGCTGGCGTTCACTTATGCGCCGTTGATGCATACCCTGTTCGGGACCACCGCCATCGGTGCGGACGACTGGGCACGCATTCTGGTGTTCGGGGTGGCGGTGTTCGTGATCGTGGAGCTTGAGAAAATGGTGCTGCGGCGGTTGTCGTGGGTGCAGACGGGGTAGGGCCATGACGGATGAACAGGCGCAGGGCGCATCGCTCCTGATCGCGGCGGTGGCAGACGAGCTGGAGGAGGCTGCCCTGGCCATCGCCCGGGAGGAGGGTGCGCGCGGCGTGACCATTCTGCCGTCCCGCGGCATCGGCTTTCCCGAGCACATCACGTTCTGCGGCGTGACCTACCGGGGAATCGGCGTGGTGCTGCTCTGGGTGCTGGACGGCGAGCGGGCGACCCGCATCGCCGGGCGCCTGAACTGTGAACTGGAGCTGCTGCGACCGTTCCAGGGGCTTGCGTTCGTCGCGCCGTTGGATGCCGCCGGCGGCATCGACCCCACCGCCATCCGGGAGCACCTGGGCGGCGGACCGGCGGCCTCGGAGTAAAGACATGCGGACTGCAGCAGAGGAACCTCACGGCCAGTGAATCAGCTCCGGGAATTCTACGGCATCCTCAAGCATGCCTTCCGCAACCTGTTGCCTATCATCGCCGTGGTGAGCTTCTTCCAGTTCGCGGTGATGCAGGAGGTGCCGGACGGGTTGCTGTCCATGACCGTCGGTCTCGCCATCGTGGTGCTGGGCGTGGCGCTGTTCCTGCAGGGCCTTGAGCTGGGCATCTTCCCCATCGGGAAGAACCTCTCCAACCAGCTCGCCAAGCGCGGCTCGCTGATGCTGCTGATGCTGTTCGGGTTCTCCCTGGGCTTCGCCGCAGTGATCGCCGAGCCGGCGCTGATCGCCGTGGCCGATCAGGCCGAGGTGATCAGCGAGGGCCGTGTCAACGCCTTCACTCTGCGCCTGCTGGTGGCCACCTCCGTGGGCCTGGTGGTGGGCCTCGGCATCGTGCGCATCATTCTCGGGCACAGCCTGCACTGGTACATGATCGCGGGCTATCTTGTCGTGGTTCTGGTGACCTTCTTCGCCCCGGAGGAGATCGTCGGTCTGGCCTACGACTCCGGCGGCGTGACCACCAACATCGTTACCGTGCCGCTGATCGCCGCCCTGGGCATCGGTCTGGCAGTCTCCATCCGCGGCCGTAACGCGCTCATGCACGGCTTTGGTCTGGTGGCCCTGGCGGTGATGGTGCCGATGATTTCCGTGCAGCTCTACGGTATCGCCGTCTACACCTTCGGCGAGACCGGCGATGTGGCCGGCAACGGTGTGCCGATGGAGGCGGACACCGAGGGCGTGGCGGATCCGGTGGCGGGCAGTCTGGCGCTGGGCATGGTGACGGACCTGCTTGCGATGATCCGGGACGTGCTGCCCATCATCGCCGTGATCCTGGTGTTCCAGTACCTGGTGATCCGCAAGCACATCGCCCACCTGCACAAGGTGGTGGTGGGCTTCGTGCTGGTGATCGTCGGCCTGTACGCCTTCGTCGTCGGCCTCAAGCTGGGGCTGTTCCCCATCGGCGAGAGCATGGCGGAGCAGCTCATCGCCCGGGAGCAGATCCTGTTCGTCTACCTGTTCGCCTTCTGCATCGGCTTTGCCACCACCATGGCCGAGCCGGCGCTCATCGCCATCGGCGAGAAGGCGGAAGAGGCGGCCAAGGGACAGCTCAAGGGCAATGTCATCCGGCTGCTGGTGGCCGCCGGTGTCGCCATCGGCATCACGGTGGGTGTGCACCGCATCATCACCGGCGATTCCATTCATTATTACATCATGGGCGGCTACGCGCTGGTGATCCTGCTGACCTGGCTGTCGCCCAAGTACATCGTTGCCCTGGCCTTCGACCTGGGCGGGGTCACCACCTCGGAGGTCACCGTGCCCCTGGTCACCGCGCTGGGCATCGGTCTGGCAACGCATATCGAGGGGCGCAGCGTGCTCATCGACGGCTTCGGCCTGATCGCGTTCGCGTCCATTTTCCCGATCATTACCGTCATGCTCTACGCTATTGCCGTGGAGCTCGTCGCCAAGGCGAGAGGAGGTGCAACATGAAATTCGCGGCACTGGTGGCCATCCTGGCCGAGGACCTGGAAGAACAGGCCATCGACTCCGCCAAGAATGCGGGGGCCGGCGGCGTCACTATTCTCGATGCCCGTGGCATCGGCACCAAGGAGAAGAAGACCTTCTTCGGGCTGACCTATGAGGGCAGTCAATCGGTGCTGCTGTTCGTGCTGGAGAAAAAGCTCTCGGTGCGGGTCCTCAAGCAGATGACCCGGGACCTGGATCTGAATTCCCACAGCAAGGGCGTGGTGTTCACGCTGCCGCTGGAGCACATTGCCGGCATCGACATGCAGCAGCTGGAAAAATTCGAATCCCAGATCCGGGACGACCTCTGAGACCGCGCGGGAGAACGCCATGCTCGTCAAGGACATCATGCGAACCGAAGTGGTCACCATCCGGGCCACCGCCACCATCCGCGAGGCCATGCAGAGCATGCGCACGCACAAGGTGAAATCCCTGGTGGTGGACAGGAAGGACAACCACGACGCCTACGGCATCATTACCTACACCAGCATTCTGCGTACCATTGTGGCGGAAGAGGGCGACATCGACCTGATCAACGTCTACGACATCTGCACTAAACCGGTGATTTCCGTCCATGCCGAGATGGATGTGCGTCATGTGGCACGCCTCATGGTCAACCAGCGGTTCCGGAGGGTGGTGGTACTGAAAGACAGCGAACTCCAGGGGATCATTACCCGTAACGACATTGTTACGCCCATCCTGGAGATGGCCGAAAGGTAGTTCCCGGGGAATCGGCTACGTATTTTTCCTGATGTGGTGAAGACTTACGAACATTCCCGAATGGTTGCAAATGCGTGAATCCCTAGACTGGTCATCAACGCGGACGGACTACCGTGCCGCGGCAAACATGAACCAGCAGAGACCAAGAGGGATTCGCCATGACTATTCGTACTGTGATCGCAACTGCAGCGCTGGCCGGTGTCGCGATGAGCGCCACGGCAGCTGCCGACACCACCCACCAGCGTCTGGTGGACTATGGCTTCGCCGCCCCGGACGTGGGCAACACCGACGTGGTCGAGCGTCGTCAGGTTGCGGCAACCTCGGAGTCGCTCAAGCAAGCGGCGGAGTATGGTTTTGCCGCCGTGCCGAGGGAGGAGGTGAGTCGATCGGAACTCGTCCGCCAGGAGACAGCGGAACGCAACGGGATGGAAGCACGGTTGGCTGACTACGGGTTCCTGCCGCCGGAACTCGCCTACACCACCGAAAGCGAGGATGCCGAACTCCTGGGGCAGCAGTAACGCCCTCTGCATTCCTTGTCGCCTACGCTGAAGGTGTGTACTCCGCGGGCC
>SKYZ01000078.1 GCA_007127625.1 Aquisalimonas sp.
CAGGCGCCCCGGCGGGGCCGGGGCGCTTGCGCAACATTCCTGACCGGGGCTCAGGCGTCGTCGCTCTGCTGCGCAACGGCCGATTTCACCATCTGCTCAAGATCACCGCTTTCGTACATCTCCAGGATGATGTCGCAGCCGCCCACGAGTTCGCCGCCAATGTAGAGCTGCGGAATGGTGGGCCAGTTGCCGAATTCCTTGATGCCCTGACGGATGCGCTCGTCCTCGAGCACGTTAACGTAGGCAAACTCCGCCTCGCAGCCGGCCAGCGCCTGGGATGCCTTCATGGAGAAACCGCACTGCGGAAACTGCGGCGTCCCCTTCATGAAAAGGATCACCGGATGGCTGTCCACCTGCTTCTTGATGGCTTCCTGAACCTCGTCCATTGTTTACCTCGTCTCGATATGGATGCCTCTGCCAGCGGCGCGGGCAGGACCAGAAATCATGTATCCAGTATACCCATTGAACCACTCCCTGAAAACGGCGACCGGATCCGTGACTTGCCCGGTGCCGCCACCCTTCCTATAATCCAATGTCCCCGGCAGCCCCCGTCGGGAATCGCTGTGCACGGCCACAGGCCTTCGCGGTTCCCTCGGCGCTGCCTTTTTGTTTTTGCGAGTACGTGATCATGGCGCATCCGCTGATGCACACCTACGGGCGCCTGCCGGTGGCCTTTAGCCAGGGCAGCGGCGCCTGGCTCCAGGATACCGACGGGCAGTCCTATCTCGACGCCCTGAGCGGGATCGCCGTCTGCGGCCTGGGCCACGCCCATCCGCGGGTGACGGCGGCGCTGCAGGAGCAGGCCGCCCGGCTACTGCACACGTCCAACCTCTACGGCGTGCCGCTGCAGGAAGAACTTGCAGGCGCAATGTGCCGGCGTACCGGCATGGACGCAGCGTTCTTCTGCAACTCCGGGGCCGAGGCCAACGAGGCCGCCATCAAGCTGGCACGCCTCCACGGTTACCGCCGGGGTGTGACCTCCCCGCGCATACTGGTCATGGACAACGCCTTCCACGGTCGCACCCTGGCCGCCCTGGCAGCGACCGGCAACGCCAAGGCCCAGGAGGGTTTTGGCCCGCTGCCGGAGGGCTTCCAGCGTATTCCCTTCGACGACCTGGCTGCCGTGGATCGCGCCGCGGCCGAACACGACGATATCGTCGCGGTGCTGGTGGAACCCATCCAGGGTGAAGGCGGCATCCGCGTGCCCGCCGACGGCTACCTTGCCGGCCTGCGGGAGCGCTGCGACCGTCACGGCTGGCTACTGATGCTCGACGAGGTGCAGTCCGGCGTCGGCCGCACGGGACAATGGCTGGCCTCCCAGCACGAGGGCATCCGCGGCGACGTGGTCACGCTGGCCAAGGGCCTGGCCAACGGCGTGCCCATCGGGGCCTGCCTGGCCCGGGGCGAGGCGGCGGAGATCCTGGGCCCTGGCAGCCACGGCTCCACCTTCGGCGGCAACCCACTGGCGGCCAGTGCCGCCCTGGCGGTCCTCAACGCCCTTGACGAAGACGACCTGATCCGGCGGGCGCACCAGCTCGGCAATCACATCCAGGCCGGCCTGCGCGAACGCCTGGTGGACGAACCCGGCGTGCTGGACATCCGTGGCCGGGGCCTGATGCTGGGCATCGAGCTGGACCGCCCCTGTGGCGACCTGGTCTCCCGGGCCCTGGACCAGCACCTCCTGATCAACGTCACCGCCCAGTCGGTGGTGCGGCTGCTGCCGCCGTTGATCCTCACCGATGACGAGGCCGAACAGATAACCGACCAGGTCGCCGGCCTGATCCGCGGCTTCCTCCGCGATGCGAGGTAACACCATGGACGTGCAACACTTCCTGACTCTGCGCGACGCCACCCCCGACACCCTGCACCGGTTGCTGCAGCGAGCGCGGGATCTGAAAGCCCTGCGTCAGCGCGGCGAACTGCATGAACCCCTGCGCGGCAAGGTTCTGGGCATGGTGTTCGAGAAGTCCTCGACACGCACGCGGGTTTCGTTCGAGGCGGGTATGCATCAGCTCGGCGGCAACGCCATCTTTCTCAGCCCGCGGGATACGCAGCTGGGTCGCGGCGAGCCGGTGGAAGATACCGCGCGGGTGCTCTCGCGCATGGTTGACGCCATCATGATCCGTACCTTCGATCACGCCACGCTGGAGCGCTTCGCCGCCTACTCGACCGTGCCGGTGATCAACGGCCTGTCGGACAGCTACCACCCCTGCCAGCTGCTCGCGGACATCCAGACCTATCTGGAATACCGGGGCAGCATCCAGGGGCGCACCATCGCCTGGATCGGCGACGGCAACAACATGTGTCACTCCTACATCAACGCCGCACGCCAGTTCGATTTCCAGTTGCGGGTGGGGTGCCCGGAAGGATTCGACCCGGACCCGGACATCGTCGCCCTGGCGCCAGAGCGGATCACCATCCATCGCGACCCGGCCGAGGCCACGGGGGGTGCGGACCTTGTGGTCACCGACGTATGGGCCAGCATGGGCCAGGAAGAGGAGCAAAAGCGTCGCGAACGGGCCTTCACGCCCTACCGGGTCACCGCGGCACTGATGGCCGCGGCGGCGGAGGACGCTCTGTTCATGCACTGCCTGCCCGCCCACCGGGGCGAGGAGGTGGATGCCGAGGTCATTGACGGCCCCCAGTCGGTGGTCTGGGACGAGGCGGAGAACCGCCTGCATGCGCAGAAGGCCTTGCTGGAGCACCTGATTGCGTGATCCGGCACCCGGGGGCTGACGGGGCCGCGCCGGCGCAGTAGCATGCCGCACCATGGCGGCATCATGACACCGCCTCCTGGGCAAGCCTTTGGAGACACAGTGGATGAACCAGACGGCGGCGGACGACAACATCCTCCTGGAGCTGCGCCGGGTGGACCTGGATGTCGAGGGCGAACCGGTGGCGCGGGCGCTCAGCTTCCGCGTCCGGCGCGGCCAGACCGTCTGCCTGCTGGGCCCCAGCGGCTGCGGCAAGACCACCACCCTGCGCGCCATCGCCGGTTTCCAGCCGGTGGCCTCCGGCGAGATCCTGCTCAACGATCGGGTGGTCTCCAGCCCGGACTGGCTCACCCCACCGGAGCAACGGCAGCTGGGCATGGTGTTCCAGGACCACGCGCTCTTCCCCCACCTGAACGTGGCCGACAATGTCACCTTCGGCCTGCGCAAGCTCGGCCGCGCCCAGCGGGAGGGGCGGGCGCGAGAGCTGCTGGCACTGGTGCAGCTCGACGGCATGGAGGAACGTTTCCCCCATGAACTGTCCGGCGGCCAGCAGCAACGTGTGGCCCTGGCCCGGGCGCTGGCCCCGGAACCGGAGCTGGTTCTGCTGGACGAGCCCTTCTCCAGCCTGGACGTGGATCTGCGCGAGGGCCTCGCCAACCAGGTCCACGAGATCTTTCGCGAACGCGGTGTTACCGCGGTTCTGGTGACCCACGACCAGAACGAGGCATTCGCCATGGCCGACCAGATCGGGATCATGCGCGAGGGCCAGATCGTCCAGTGGGATACCCCGTACAACCTCTATCACGAACCCGTTGACCGGTTCGTGGCCGACTTCATCGGCCACGGGCGGTTCATCAACGGTCGCCTGCTGGATCACGACCTCCTGGACACCGAGGTCGGCGTGATCCAGGGCAACCGCGCCTACGGCTGGCCGGCGGGGACCGAGGTTGACGTGCTGCTGCGACCCGACGACGTCCTCCCCGCCCCGGAATCGGAGCTGCGGGCCCGGGTGGTCAAGAAGGCCTTCACCGGGGCCGAGACCATCTACACCCTGCGGCTGGAAAGTGGCTCGGAGATTCTGTCCCTGTTCCCCAGCCACCATGATCACGCCATCGACGAACAGGTCGGCATCCACATCGACGCCCAGCACCTCGTCGCCTTCCCCCGCGACGACGGCCTCGCCTCCGGGGAGGACTGACCATGCCGAACAACACCTCCGGCGGCCGGGCTCATCCCGTGCTGGAGGTCTTCCTGGTGTTTCTCGGCCTGGGACTGCGCTCTTTCGGCGGCCCGGTGGCGCACCTGGGCTACTATCGAGAGTCGCTGGTCCAGCATCGCGGCTGGCTGGACGATCGGCAATACGGCCAGATCGTCGCTCTGTGCCAGTTCCTGCCGGGCCCCAGCAGCAGCCAGGTGGGCCAGGCCATCGGCCTGATGCGTGCCGGCCTGCCGGGTCTGTTCGGTGCCTGGCTGGGCTTTACACTCCCATCGGCCATCATCATGATCGGTGCGGCCCTGGCGGTGGGCGCCGTGGGTTCCGAGGCAATCAGTGGCGCCGGCTGGCTGCACGGCCTCAAGCTCGCCGCCGTGGCCGTGGTCGCCCACGCGGTGATCAACATGGGCCGCGCCCTGTCACCGGACTGGCAGCGGCTGCTGATCACCCTTGCGGCGTTCGCGGTCGCCACCCTGTGGGCGAACCCGGCGGGTCAGCTTGGCGCCCTGTTGCTGGGCGGGCTCCTGGCATTTGCGCTGCCCATGAAACAGGCCGCGGAACACGCCGGCCCCGGGCTCAACGTGCCAGTTTCCCGGCGAGTAGCGGCCGTCAGCCTCGGTCTGTTCATCCTCGGCCTGGCCGGCCTGCCGCTGCTTGCCACTCTGGCCCCGGGCAGCCTGCTGAGCCTCATCGACGGCGTCTACCGTGCCGGCTCCCTGGTGTTCGGCGGCGGCCACGTGGTGCTGCCGCTGCTGGAGCGTGAGGTGGCGGCCCCCGCCGGGGTGGACAGCAGCAGCTTCCTCGCCGGTTACGGGGTCGCGCAGGCGCTGCCGGGGCCGCTGTTCAGCTTCGCCGGTTACCTGGGCACCGAGGCGTACACTCACGCGCCCATCCTCGGCGGCATGATTGCCATCATCGCCATTTTCCTTCCCGGCACCCTGCTGCTGGTGGGCGTGCTGCCCTACTGGGACCGCATCAGTGCCATCACCACCATTCGCCGCGCCGTTACGGGCATCAACGCCGGTGTCGTCGGCCTGCTCGCCGCCATTCTCTGGGACCCGGTCATGCAGGTGGGCATCACCGGTATCACGGAGTTCGTCATTGCCGCCGTCGCCTTCACCCTGCTGATGTCCACGCGCTTCCCGGTCTATCTGCTGGTCCCCGCCTGCGCCCTGGCCGGGTTCCTGCTGTTGTAACCACGGGCAGCCATGCCGCATCGAGAAACTGGCACGGATTTCGCTTCGGAAAACGACACACAAGCGAAACCCGAGGAATCATGCGCTCATGTCGGAACCAGCACACCACGATACCGCCCTGGCCGCTTACGACCGGGGACAGACCGCCATCGCCCGGAATCTCTGGGAACAACGCGCCGCACTCGGCGACCCGGATGCGCAGACCGCTCTGGGCCTGATGCTCGTCGCCGGTGACGGCGGCCCCGCGGACCCGGAACTGGCACTGCAGTACTGGCAGGCGGCCGCCGACGCGGGCCACGCCGACGCCCTGTACAACCTGGGACTCATGGCGGAACAGGGCCACGGGTCCGGTGGCCGGAACCAGGCGGTGAACTACTATGCCCAGGCCGCCAGCGCAGGCCACCCCGGCGCGGCCAATAACCTGGCGGCATTGCTGCTCGAGGATCCGGAGCAGGATCCGGCCCGAGCCATCTCCCTGCTGGAAGACGCCGCGGCCCTCGGG
>SKYZ01000423.1 GCA_007127625.1 Aquisalimonas sp.
ATGCAGACCCGGTCTACCGGTTGCGGGTCGGTCCGGTGAGCGAGCGTGCGGACGCCGAAGCGCTGCTGGACCGCCTGGCGGAGGATGCAGATCTGGACGGCCTGGTGGTGTCTCATCCCTGATGCGTGCCATGACGCCCTGCCGCTCGTGGTCTGCTTTCTCCCGGACGGGGGCTTTGCTACCATTCACTCCCTCGTGCTGCCCCGGCGCTGACCTCCGCCCATGAACTGGCTCGATTACGCCATTCTCGCTGTGATCGCCGTCTCCGTGGTGATCAGTCTGATCCGTGGCTTCGTCCGCGAGGTCATCTCCCTGGTGGTCTGGGTGGCCGCCTTCTGGGTCGGCATTCGCTACTCCGACAATCTGGCGGTCCACCTCAGCGACTACATTGCCTCGCCGACCCTGCAGCTCGGGGCCGCCTTCGCGGCACTGTTCGTCGCGACCCTGATCGTCGGCGCGGTGATCAACTACGTGGCCGGGCAGCTTGTCGGCCGCACCGGTCTTACCGGCACGGACCGGTACATCGGGCTGATCTTCGGCCTGGCACGTGGCGTGGTCGTGGTGGCCGTGCTGGTGCTGGCGGCGGGGCTGACGGCGCTGCCGCGGGAGCCCTGGTGGCAGGATTCGGTGCTGGTCGCGCAGTTCCAGCCCTGGGTCTGTGAGATCGGGGTGCGCGAATGGCTGGATGATCTGATGGTCTACGCGCCGCTGGCCGATGACCCGGATCTCGATGGGACGCCGGCACCGGAATACTGGCGGGAGTTCTGTGATGAAGCCGGGGATACTCCGGATCCGGAGGCGGACCAGGACGAGGCCTGACGGCCGCGGTTCGACCGCCTCGTGATAGCGAGTGGCAAGAGGATTCAGCGTTCATGTGCGGCATTATCGGAATGGTGGCTCACGGGCCGGTGAACCAGGCGATCTATGATGGCCTCACCGTGCTGCAGCATCGCGGGCAGGATGCCGCCGGGATCATGACCTGGGACGACGGACGTCTCTACCTGCGCAAGCGCAACGGTCTGGTGCGCGACGTTTTCCGCACCGAGCACATGATTCAGCTGCGCGGGCATATCGGCATCGGTCACGTGCGCTATCCCACCGCGGGTTGCGCCAGCAGCGCAGAGGCGCAACCGTTCTACGTGAACTCGCCTTACGGCATCAGCCTCGCGCACAACGGCAACCTCACCAATGCCGAAG
Source organism: Aquisalimonas sp. (assembly GCA_007127625.1). Classification (GTDB taxonomy): domain Bacteria; phylum Pseudomonadota; class Gammaproteobacteria; order Nitrococcales; family Aquisalimonadaceae; genus Aquisalimonas. The sequence goes on from SKYZ01000423.1 coordinate 1,198, forward strand.
ATCTCAAGCGCGAGCTGTTCCTGGAAGATTTGCGCCACATCAACACCGCCTCCGACTCCGAGATCCTGCTCAACGTCTTCGCCCACGAACTGGCCCGCCCGGGCAAACTGCGGGTGGATGAGAACGACATCTTCGATGCGGTTGCAGGCGTGCATCGGCGCTGCAGTGGTGGCTACGCGGCCGTCGCCATGATCAACGGCTACGGCATGCTTGCCTTCCGTGATCCCCACGGCATCCGGCCGGTCTGTTTCGGCGAACGCGAGACGCCGGAGGGGCGGGAATACCTGGTCGCGTCCGAGAGCGTTGCCATGGATACCCTGGGCTTTCGCCTGGTGCGGGAACTGGCGCCCGGCGAGGCGCTTTTCGTGACCCTGGAGGGCGAGCTGCACACGCGCCAGTGCGCCGATGCCCCCGAGAACAGTCCCTGCCTGTTCGAGTATGTCTACCTGGCGCGCCCCGACTCCATCATCGACGATGTGGCCGTGTACAAGGCGCGGCTGCGCATGGGCCAGCACCTGGCCGGCAAGGTCCAGCGAGAGTGGCCGGATCACGATATCGACGTGATCATCCCTGTGCCGGACACAAGCAGGACCTCGGCGCTGGAGATGGCGCAGCACCTGGGCGTGAAGTACCGCGAGGGCTTCATCAAGAACCGCTATATCGGCCGGACCTTCATCATGCCGGGACAGCAGCAGCGGCAGAAGTCGGTGCGCCAGAAGCTCAACCCCATTGGCCTGGAGTTCAAGGGCAAGAACGTGTTGCTGGTGGACGATTCCATCGTCCGCGGCACCACCTGCGGGCAAATCATCCAGATGGCCCGGGACGAGGGTGCACGTAACGTCTACTTCGCCTCGGCGGCGCCGCCGGTTCGCTATCCCAACGTCTACGGCATCGACATGCCCTCGGCCCGGGAACTCATTGCCCATGACCGCTCGGAAGAAGAGATCGCCCGCCTGATCGGCGCGGATCGGCTGATCTACCAGGATCTCGATGATCTTGTTTCGGCAGTGCAGCATGGCAACAGGGCGCTGACCCGGTTCGACGCGTCGTGTTTCAACGGCGAATACGTGACCGGTGACGTTACCTCGGACTACCTGGAGGCGCTGGACCAGCTGCGTAACGACGATGCCAAGAGCCACCGCGAGAACGCCGACTCGCTGGTGGACCTGCAGAGTGAACCGGATTGATCGCGGCCACGGCGGCGGCCACCTTCGGCACCGCTGGCGCGACATGGACAGTACTATTGAGGACAGCCGCATGACGGAGGAACACAAGCCAGCCGGATTCGACACCGACGCCGTGCGTGCGGGCCAGGTTCGCACCGGTGAGCAGGAGCAGTCGGAGCCGCTGTTCCTGTCGTCGAGTTTCACCTTTGACAGCGCCGCCCAGGCGGCGGCGCGTTTTGCCGGCGAGGAGCCCGGCAACATCTACTCCCGCTTCACCAACCCTACGGTGCGTACCTTCGAGCAGCGCCTGGCGGCGCTGGAAGGCGGCGAGGCGTGCGTGGCCACGGCTTCCGGCATGGCGGCCATCAACGCCATGTGCATGGCGCTGCTGCAGTCGGGCGACCATATCGTGTGCTCCCGGGGCGTGTTCGGCACCACCACGTCCTTGTTCGCGAAGATTCTGCCCAAGTTCGGGGTGGAGACCACCTTTGTCAGTCCCGCCGACTATCAGGGCTGGGAAGCCGCCATCCGTCCGGAAACGCGACTGCTATTCCTCGAGACGCCGTCCAACCCGCTCACCGAAGTGGCGGATATCGCCCGACTGGCCGGTCTTGCCCATGGTCACGATGCCCTGCTGGTGGTGGACAACTGTTTCTGCACGCCGGCACTGCAACGGCCACTGGACCTGGGGGCGGACCTGATCATTCACTCCGCCACCAAGTATCTGGACGGCCAGGGACGCTGCGTGGGTGGCGCCGTGGTGGGTGATGCCCGACGCGTGGGTGAGGACATCTTCGGCATGCTGCGCACCGCCGGCCCGACCATGAGCCCGTTCAACGCCTGGGTATTCATCAAGGGCCTGGAGACCCTGCGTTTACGCATGCGTGCCCACTCGGAGAACGCGCAGGCCCTGGCCGAATGGTTGCAGGGTCACGCTCGGGTCACGCGCGTGAACTATCCCGGGTTGCCGGAGCATCCCCAGCATGATCTTGCGAAGCGGCAGCAGTCCGGGTTCGGCGGCATTGTCTCCTTTGAGGTGGACGGGGGGCGCGAAGTGGCCTGGGCGGTGGTGGATAACACGCGCCTGCTGTCCATTACCGCCAATCTGGGGGATACCAAGACCACCATTACGCACCCGGCGAGCACCACCCACGGACGGATTACCCAGGAAGAGCGGGATGCGTCCGGGATTACGGAGGGGTTGTTGCGCCTGTCCGTCGGCCTGGAGGATGTGGCGGATCTGCAGGCCGACCTGGAGCAGGCGCTGGCGCGGATGTGATGAGGGCGTGTTGTTAGCGACGTCAGTCGCGATGCCGGCAGCAGCGGTCAAAGGACATGTGCGTTTCCTTAATCGGGAGGTGGCCTATGGATCATCGCGAGCTACTGCAGCACCTGTTCCGCGCGTCCCTGGATCGCGTCGGCGGTCGCCCCGCCGTCCGGCACGCTCTGGAACAGGATCCGCCCGCCGGCGACGTGCACCTGCTGGCCATCGGCAAGGCCGCGGCAGCCATGAGCCAGGGCGCCATGGATGCTCTGGGCGCGCGGCTGATCACGGGCCTGGTCATCACCAAGACCGACCACCTCAGTCATGCTGTCAGTGACGACCCCCGCCTGCGCTGTCTGGAAGCCGCACACCCTGTGCCCGACCAGCGCAGCCTTGCCGCCGGCGAAGCGGCGGTGGAGTTCCTGGAGCAGTTGCCCGAGGGTGACGAGGTGCTGCTCCTGATCTCGGGAGGCGCCTCGAGTCTGGTGGAGCGGCTGCCGGACAACCTCACCGCAGACCACCTCGCCGAGCTCAATCGCTGGTTGCTGGGACGGCACCTGGCCATCGACGCCATGAACGCAGTGCGGCGTTCGGTCTCCCGGATCAAGGGTGGCCGGCTGGCGCTGCATCTGCATGGCCGCCCGGCGCGACTGTATCTGGTCTCCGATGTCCCGGGAGACGATCCCACCGTGATCGGGTCGGGCCTGTTCGTGCCCGGGCAGTCCGCGGCTGTGCTGCCGGAAGGTGTGCCGGACTGGGTCCGCGACGCTGCGGCCCGGGTGCCGCCACCTCCCCGGGAGGATGCGCCGGAACTGGCCGGCCTGCGGCGGCGGATTATCGCCCGTAATGCCGACGCTGTTGCTGCCGTGCGCGATCGCGCCGAACACCTGGGGCTGTCGGTGCGCGTCCACGATGACCCGTTGACCGGTGATGCCCTGCGCGCCGGGGAGCAGATTGCCGAAGCGTTGATTCACGGTCCGCCCGGCGTGCAGGTCTGGGGCGGCGAAACCACGGTGGCACTGCCGAATGCACCCGGGCAGGGCGGTCGGGCCCAGGCCCTGGCGTTGACCGCCGCCGCCTGCATCGAAGGGTATCGCGACCTGTGGCTGCTGGCCGCCGGCACGGATGGTACCGATGGCCCCGGTGATGCCGCCGGCGCGCTGGTGGACGTGCACACCTGCTTCCGGGGGCGGCAGGCCGGACTGGACCCGGAGACCTGTCTCGAGGCCGCCGACAGCGGCCGCTTTCTCGAGGCCAGCGGCGACCTGCTGCGTACGGGGCCAACCGGTACCAACGTCATGGACATCGTCATCGGTTACCGCGAGGAGCCCCGGCGATGATGGAGCGAATTCCGGAGCCCGAACTGATGGACGGGGCGGAGCAGGCCGCGGCATACGCGCGCGCGGATTTTGAAGAGCCGAACAGCCATTTCGTCCGGTTGTTCGCCAAGCATGTCGGGGCGCCGTCGGGCCCGGTTCTGGATATCGGTTGCGGGCCGGGCGATATCGTCCTGCGGTTGGCGCGGCAGTATCCCGGTATCCATGTCCACGGCCTGGATGGCGCCGACGCCATGCTCGCCTTCGCGCGCGAGGCCGTGGCGGCGGAGCCGGAGCTGGAGCCGCGGGTGGCGTTCGTCCTGGGTACCGCTCCCGGTGCCATCCTGCCCGCCGACGCATATGCCGCCGTGACCAGCAACAGCCTGCTGCATCACCTGCACGATCCCATGGGCCTGTGGCAGATGATCCGTGCGGTCGCACAACCAGGGGCGCCAGTCCTGGTGATGGATCTCTTTCGCCCGACGGACCGGGCCGCCGCCGCCCGCATCGTTGACACCTACGGTGCCGGCGAGCCCGAGGTCCTGCGCACGGACTTCTTCAACTCCCTGCTGGCGGCATTCACCCCGGATGAGGTGCGGGATCAGCTGCGCCGCGCCGGATTGACGGGGCTTGCCGTGGAGACTGTTTCCGACCGGCATTTGCTGGTCCATGGACGTGTCTG
>SKYZ01000182.1 GCA_007127625.1 Aquisalimonas sp.
ACGTCGCCCGGGTAGATCAGATGCGGGTTGTCGATCTCCGGGTTGACATGCCAGATCTCCGGCCACAGCCAGGGGCTCTCCAGGAAGCGCTCGGAGATGTCCCACAGGGTGTCGCCACGCTCGACCGTGTAGCGCTCCGGGTGATCGTCCCGGAAGGGGGCATCGGCAAGAGCCGCCGGAACGGCGAAGAGCAGCCCGCACAGCAGTGCGATCAGCATCCTGGTTCGCATGAGAGGTATTCCTTGTCCGTGTCGACCTGTGCTGCAGGCGCGGCCGACAATCCGTTCCAAATTGCCTGCGGGTCACTTATGATTCTAGACTTTACGCTAACCTGAACTCATCTGTTGCGCAACGGACTCATGCCCAAACTCGACATTCTTCAATATCCGGATCCCCGTCTGCGGACCGTTGCCCGGCCCGTAGGGCAGGTGGATGACCGCATCCGCACCCTGGCTGACGACATGCTGGAAACCATGTACGAGGCGCCGGGCATTGGTCTCGCAGCGACCCAGGTGGATGTCCACGAACGGGTGGTGGTCATCGATGTGTCCGATGACCGCGATCAATCCCTGGTGCTGGTCAACCCGGAAATCACCGCGTCCGGTGGCAGTGCCCGCGGACAGGAAGGCTGCCTGTCGGTGCCCGGTTACCAGGACATGGTCGACCGTGCCGAATGGGTCCAGGTCCGTGCTCTGGACCGCAACGGGGACGTGCTGGAGTTCGACGCGGACGGGCTGCTGGCCGTCTGTGTGCAACATGAGATTGATCACCTCGACGGCAAGCTGTTCCTGGATCATCTCTCCGAGCTCAAGCGCAAGCGGGCGCACCGCAAACTGACCAAGCAGGCCCGCCTCTCGGCCTGAACCGGGCGGCGGACGCAGACGAGCGTTCAGCCATCGTTCCGGCCGGCACGCCTCTGCCGGCCCCGATCATCGAGTTGTCATGTCACATCAGGCCCGAATCGCCTTCGCCGGCACGCCGGACTTTGCCGTGCCGGCACTGCGCGTGCTGCTGGATCATCCCGCCCCCGTGGCGGGGGTGTGGACGCAGCCCGACCGGCCTGCGGGCCGCGGGCGTCGGCCGCGGCCGTCTCCCGTGAAGGAGGTGGCGGAGGCCGCGGGGGTGCCCGTGTATCAGCCGGAGACGCTGACCGGCGCCGCCGACCGGGAAGCGCTGGCGGCGGCGGCCCCGGACCTGCTGGTGGTGGTGGCCTACGGGCTGCTGCTGCCCCGCCAGGTGCTGGGGCTGCCCCCGCGCGGCTGCGTCAACCTTCACGCCTCGCTGCTGCCGCGCTGGCGCGGCGCGGCGCCCATTCAGCGTGCAGTGATGGCGGGCGACAAGGAGACCGGTGTCTGCCTGATGCACATGGATGCCGGCTTGGATACCGGCCCGGTCTACGGCTGCCGGCGAACCTCCATCGGTGCGGACGATACCGGTGGCAGCCTCCACGACCGGCTGGCCGAACTGGGCGCGCAGCTGCTGGCTGACAACCTGGACGACCTGCTCGCCGGTGTGCTGACACCACGGCCCCAGCCGGCGGAAGGCGTGACCTACGCGCGCAAGCTGGACAAGCGCGAGGCCCGCATGGACTGGAGCGGTGATGCCGCCGTGCTGGCCCGCCTGGTGGCGGCGTTCAATCCCTGGCCGGTGGCGGAGACGGACTGGGGCGGGGAGCGGCTGCGCATCTGGCGCGCGGAAGCGCGTCCGGAGGAGTCTCTGTCGCTGCCTGGAACAGTGACGGCGGTCAGTGCCGGGGGCATCGATGTGGTCTGCGGCCACGGTACGCTCCGGCTCCACGAGCTGCAGGCCCCGGGCGGGCGACGTCAGCCGGTGGGCCAGTTCATCAATGGCCACGCCCTGGCCGTCGGAACCCGGTTCTACTGATGCCGGCGAACAGGCGCCAACGTCCCGCTCAGATCGGGGCACGGCTGGCGGCAGCGCAGGCGGTCCAGGCGGTCACCGAGGGGCGCTCCCTGGCCGAGGTGCTGCCTGAATTACTGCCGCGGGTGTCGGCCGGCGAACGGGGGCTCGCCCAGGAGCTCGCCTACGGTGCGCTGCGTTGGCACCCGCGGCTGCACTGGATCGTGAACCAATTGCTGGAGCGGCCTCTGCGGCGCCGCGACCGGGACGTCCATGCCCTGCTGATGGTGGGCATCTACCAATGTCTGGAGACCCGGATCCCCGACCATGCCGCCGTGTCCGAGACCGTGGCGGCCGCCCGCTCACCGGGGCGGCGCTGGGCGGCAGGACTCGTCAACGCCATTCTGCGGCGCTGCCTCAAGGAGCGCGAGGCCCTGGAGGCGCGCTGGCAATCGGTTCCCACGGCCCTGTACGCACATCCGCAATGGTTGCTGGACGCCTATCGCCTGGCCTGGCCGGATGACTGGACGGCCTTGGTGCAGGCGAACAATCAACGCCCGCCCATGACCCTGCGGGTCAACCGCCGGCAGCAGGACCGGGCTGCCTACCTGCAGTGCCTGGCGGATGTCGGCCTGGGTGCCAGCGCTCACCCGCTGGCGGCAGATGCCGTGGTGCTGGATGAGCCGGTCCCGGTGGAACATCTCCCCCGCTTCGGTTCCGGTGCCGCGTCGGTCCAGGATGCCGCCGGACAGCAGGCGGCGGCGCTGCTGGATGTTCAGCCCGGGCAGCGGGTGCTGGATCTCTGCGCAGCGCCCGGTGGCAAGACCTGCCATATCCTGGAAGGGCAACCGGAGCTGGCGGAGCTGGTGGCGGTGGACCACGCGCCGGCGCGACTGCAGCGCGTGCAGGAGAACCTGGATCGCCTCGGCCTGTCCGCCCTTCTGGTTGCCGGTGATGGCACTCGTCCGGATAAGTGGTGGGATGGCACGCCTTTTCACCGCATCCTTCTGGACGCGCCCTGCACGGCCTCCGGCGTGGTTCGTCGCCATCCCGACATCAAGCTGCTCCGTGAGGCCGGGGATCCGGATAAACTGCAGCACTTGCAGGCGGCGCTGCTGGCGGCTGCCTGGCCCCTTCTGGCGCCAGGGGGTATGCTGGTCTACGCGACGTGTTCGGTACTGCCCAAGGAGAACGATGAGGTGCTTGGGCCCTTCGTTGCTGCGCACCAGGACGTGAGGCTCGTGGCCATCGACGCGCCCTGGGGGCGATCGCTGGCCTGTGGCCGACAGATCATCAGCGGGGAGTCGGGCATGGATGGCTTCTACTACGCGTGCCTGGTCAAGCAATGAAGGTGTCGATCCCCCGAACTGACCTGGCGCGTCGGGGCCTGCTGAAGGCGCTGTTGCTGCTGACGATGCTGGCACCCACCGCTCCGGTGCAGGCTGCTCTCAGCCTGGCGGGGGCCGATATCCGCAATGACGACGGCGGCATTGTTCTCAATGCCCGGTTCGACGTTGCGCTCAGTCGCGAGGCGGAGGAGGCCCTGCAGAGTGGTGTGCCGCTGCGACTGGAGATGCAGCTGCGGGTGACGCGGCCGCGGGGCTGGTGGTGGTGGGATGCGGAGCTGGTGGACGAGGCCGTGCACACCGAGTTGCGCTACCACGCCCTGAGCCGCCGGTACGTGGTGCTGCACGAGGCCACCGGCGAGCGTCGCACATTCTTCCGCCGGGATGCAGCCCTCAACGCCTGGGCCAGCATTGCCGGGCACCAGGTCATCGCCCGTGACCGGCTCGATACCGATACCCGCTACCAGCTGCACCTGCGCGCCCGCCTGGATGCCAGCAGCCTGCCGTATCCGCTACGCACGGTGGCACTGGTATCGCCGGAATGGCGTCTGACAAGCGAGTGGTACGAATGGCCACTGGATGGATGAAACGTCCGCGCCTCGGACTGGCCCTGCGCATCGCGCTGTGCCTGCTGCTGCTCGGCTCCCTGTACCTGCTGAGCCTTGCGACCCAGCACTCTGACCTGTTCGGCCGCCTGCACCCGTGGTTGCTGATCATCAACAGCGTCATCCTGGTGGTGCTGGTGGTGCTGATCGCCTTCAATCTGTGGAGACTGCTGTCGCAGCGACGGCGCGGCCAGCCCGGCAGCCGGATTACCGTGCGCCTGGTGAGCATGTTCGTGGTGCTGGCCGTGGTGCCGGTGAGCGTCGTGTACTACTTCTCCATCCAGTTCCTGGATCGTGGTGTCGACGCCTGGTTCGACGAACGGGTCGAGCAGCAGGCCATGGAGGACGCTCTGCGCCTCTCCCAGGCCTCCTTCGATACCCGCAAGCGGGAGCTGCTCCAGCGCACCCGGTCGTCGGCCATGGAGATCGCCGACGTGCCGGACGGCCTGTTGCCCTTGGTTCTGGAGCGCCTGCGCTCCCAGGACGGCGCCGCCGAGGTGACGGTGATGCGCTCCAGCGGCCGGGTCCTGGCCACCAATGCCCGGGACCCCGATGCCGCCATTCTGCCCCATCAGCCGGAAGACGACGTGCTGCTGCAGGTGCGCATGGGGCGCCCCTACGTGGGGCTCGATCCCATTGGCGACGACGGTCTGCATATCCGTGTGCTGGTGCCCGCCCCCGGCGCCCAGGGGACACCGGATCAGCGCATCCTGCAGACGCTCTATCCGGTGTCGCCGCGGCTCAACGACCTTGCCGAGCGGGTGCAGGACGCCTACTCGGAATACCACGAGGTCAGCTACCTGAGCCGCCCGCTCAAGGAGACCTTTACCATCACGCTGTCGCTGGTGCTGCTCATCAGCCTGCTGTTCGCCGTCTGGGCCGCGTTCTACGCCGCCCGGAGGCTGGTGGAACCGGTCCGCTCCCTGGCCGAGGGCACCCAGGCCGTGGCGGCGGGTGACTACGGCCGCCAGCTGCCGCCGGCGGGCAACGACGAGCTGGGCTTCCTGGTGCGCTCGTTCAACGAAATGAGCCGCCGGGTGGCCCAGGCGCGGGCCGAGGCTAAGGGCAGCCAGGCGCAGGTGGAGAATCAGCGGGCCTACCTGGAGACGGTGCTGGCGCGGCTCTCCTCCGGGGTGCTGGCTGTGGACGGCGCCGGCAACATTCGCACCTGGAACCACGCCGCCGACCAGATCTTCGGTCTGGCGCTGCGGCCTTACAGCGGCAAGCCACTCAATCGCATCACCGACAAGAACCCGCACCTGGAGCCCTTCGTCGCCCTGGTGACCCGGCGCATGGAAGGGCGCGAGGGTGAATGGCGCGAGCAGCTCAACCTGTTCGGGCCTCAGGGCCGCCAGGTGCTCACCTGCAGTGGCGCGACCCTGCCGGGCGGTGGCCAGGGGAGTGGCGGCCACGTGATCGTGGTGGACGACGTGACCACTCTGATCCAGGCCCAGCGCGACGCCGCCTGGGGCGAGGTGGCGCGGCGGCTCGCCCACGAAATCAAGAACCCGCTGACGCCCATCCAGCTGGCCGCGGAGCGGCTGCGTCGCAAGCTCGAGCCCACCGTTGAGGGGCGGGACGCGGACGTCCTGGAGCGTTCCACCCAGACCATCATCCAGCAGGTGGACGCCATGAAGGCCATGGTCAACGCTTTCAATGAGTATGCGCGACCGCCGCGGCTGGATCTCGCCATGTCGTCACTGAACCGCATCGTCCGCGAGGTGGCGGATCTCTACCGGGGCGGCGAGGGTGCCCCGCGGATTGCGCTGGACCTGGACGAATCCCTGCCGGGCATCCTGGTGGATGCCGG
>SKYZ01000349.1 GCA_007127625.1 Aquisalimonas sp.
AGTGCGGTGCGGCGGTCACCGAGGGCGTAGGCGATCTCCTCGAGCAGCGCCTCGTCGGCCTTGGGGAACTGCTTGCGCAGGAAGGCGTCCAGCGCTTCGGCCACGCTGAGGTCCTTGTCCCGGGCGTCTGCGTCGGCTTTCTTCTCGAACATCATCTGCCTGGGATCCCTGTCCGACACGTAGAGTGCTTTGACTGCCATGGTGTACCTCGCATGAGTTTGGCGCCTGGTTTGTTCAACTGGTCGTCAGGATAGCGCAGAAAACTGTATAAAAAAACAGTATTTCGTCGGTGCGGGTTCCGGGATGCTACCGCGGCAATGTGACCGTCATGGTCCTGCCGTCATAGCCTTCGGGGTGATGATGGGCGCGCACCGTGACTTCGTCGATGTCGGGGCCGATGTTGACGCCGGTCAGTGAGCGGGTGAAGGGCTGCTCGTCAACATGGGGATGGTGGAGGGTGCGCGTCGCGAGCACATCGCCATCGGGCCCAACAATCTCGAACGCGTCGGCGTAGTAGTCCCAGCCTGTTTCCTCGCTGGCGATGGTGACCGTGAAGCGGAACGTGTCGGTGCCGGTCTGTGTTACCTCCACGTCGGTGACGTTGGCCTTGCCGGCGCCGTCGGCCAGTGCGCCGTTCGGAGCGGCCAGGATGGCCAGGGCAATGACTAGAGCGCGCATGGTTTCTGTTCTCCGTGAGGGCGAGATCCAGCAATGTTAAAAGCATGAAGCTCTTGCGCTTTCATGGTGCTGCCATTCGTTTTCCTTATAATCCAAAAGCATGGTTCCCGCGGCGCGCGTTTCCATCCCTCGTCCTCTTCATGGGCATCCTGCGAATCCACCCCCAATCAGGGGGTAAGTTCCATGCCGCCAGCCGCTAACGTCCGGGGTATGGGACGTCTCGCCGCATTCGGGGCGGGTGCATACGTCGGCACGCTAACAAGAAGGGGGCAGCACCATGGTTAGGGGGAGCGCATTGTGGGGTCTGACTTTGCCGTCGCGGTGACCGCGTTGGCGATGGTGATCGGGCCGATGAGGCCGCGGCCGCGGGTCCGGTGCCGCAACCATCCCTGCAGAAAGCCGCGAAAGAGAATTTCCTCGATGATTGGGTAGAACAAGGCGACCAGGGCGAATGCCGCCCAAGCCTGTGGCCATCCGAACTGGCTGTCGGTGAGTGACCACGCCAAGGCCCAGACCACCGGTCCGGCCAGGAGGGCACCCCGGAACAGGCCGTCCGCCATCAACTGCTTCAGGGGCGGGATAGCCTCCCTCCCCGCGGACGTACCAATCCGCTTGTCGTGAGAGCAGCTCCCTTGGTCCGTGTCCGGTCGCATACAGACATGATTGACGACACCAGGCCCCCTTTCCACTGCAGGTCGGTATTCGACAACTCGGTTCTGCGTCGCCCCAGCCGAGCATGTCACCCCAATTTGGGGGTGATGTCGCCGGTCCCTGCCAAACCAAACTAGAAGTCCAAATCCGAAAAATGACGTCGAATACGGGGAGGTTGGCATGGCTGGACATCGCTGGGTCTATACATGGGGCACGGTCGGCCTGGTCGCACTGGCCGGGTGCGCGGTGACAACACCGGCGGACCTGGAAGATCAGGGTTATCAAGCACTGAACGGCCAGCAGGTGGAGGTCCTGCATGGGCAACCCGTGGAGATGGAATGGCGACGCCGGGACGGTTTGACGGGAACCACACAGTTCGAGCCCGACGGCTCAGCCACCGTCTTCACGGCTGGCCAGACTTTCGATGGGCAGTGGAGAGTGGCCAACGGGGAGCTTTGTACGACGTACACCGATATTCAGGGCGGGGAGACGCAGTGCTACCAGGTGTTCGGGAAGGAAGGCGAACCGTATAAGTTCTTTCTGGACGGGGAGCATGTTCTGACAGCGACCTATCCGTGAACACGCGGAGTTCCAGCCATGAGTTTTCAGTACTTTCCGTATGGGTCAGGAGATTAACGCGTATCTTCAAACGCGACGGATCACGCAGCGCGGCCTCAAGGGTGATCGTTACGCCGGCCGATTCACCGCCCAGCACGCAGCTCTCCACGCTCAGGGCATCAAGCACGCGGAAGAGGTCATCAACGAGAAGCTCATGGGTGATATGCGGCGCACGGTTGTGGGTAGCGCCGGTACCCCGGTGGTCGTACGTAACGGTGCGCCAGTGGCGGCTCAGAGGCTCGAACGTTGGATACCAGACCTCTCCGCTGCCGACCCAACCTCCGTGAGCGACAAGGGTTTTCGGTCCCGCGCCAAAGGCGCTCACCAGGACATCGGCGTCATCGAAATGCAGGAACACGGCCTCCCCCCAATGAGCAGCGCGAGGGCGATATCCACCTTTCTATAGGCGGTGAAGGAGTCTTCGTCCAGCGCCTCGGCACTATTCAATCTGCTTGAGCGTCGTTCGCGAGTAATCAGCCAATGACCCGGGCCAACTGCTCGTCGCTTGTCACGGGGGTGACCTCGAACGTCATGAGATCCGACCACTGCTCAACCCACTTGGCAATTGCCTCAGCATCGTCAGACTCGGCGATGATGAATCCCTTATGATTCTGCGCGCAGTGCCACCTCCCGTGCATGGTCACGCCCGGCAACGGGGGCGCTCCGGTCTCCTTGAAGCGGTTCTGGGAGTCATGAGCCAGCGTTTGACTGGCAGGCGGCCGCGCGCTCCCGCCCGTGCGCCTCGGTATTCGCCAACGAAACGCTGCTTCACGCCCAGCCCAGTTGCTTCAGGCTATGGGTGTCGTTCCAGATCTTGGTCATGTGGCCAATCCGCTCACCGTTGAACTCCATGACATAGACATACTCCGCTGCCACTGCGCGCCCGGTTGGTGACACAGGGCCTCCGCCAGCGGTATTGGTCCCCGTGAAAACGGCGTATACAACCGCATGGCCACGCTCCTGATCCAGGGCAAAGGAGCGAATGTGGTACTGCCCGTCCGGGATCGGGGTCAGCAGGCCTTTCATCCACTCGCAATAGTCCGCCAGCGTGGCAATATCAGCCAGCGCGTAGGCCTGGGCGGAGAACGTGGCGCCCGAGTGGCAGTACGCGTTGCAGGTGGTCCAGCCTTGCCCGGTCTCGCAGGCGTGCAAGAATTTCCCGGCCGTTTCTGCCATTGAAGTCGTCATGGTGCCATACCTCCGTCCGTCCGCGACGTGTCGCGATGGGCTTGTGCGCCTGGGAGTATCGCGGGGTTCGACCGGACTCAGCACCCCGAAATGGGGGGAATTCGAGGTTGAAGGCTGTCGCGTCGGGGTGCTGCCAACGCATGGCACTAGTTGAGGCGTCTGCTGCTGGGAATGAAGCCGATGGCCCGCCAGGCGAAGGCAATCAATTGCCCCTGGCTGTGACAGCCAAGCTGTTGGTTGATGTGTTTCAAGTAGGAGCGGACGGTTTCCAGGGTTGATCCGCGGGCCGCGGCGATATCGCAAAGGCTCTCGCCGATCATGAGGCGCCCCACAATGTCGGCCTGGACCGGTGTTATCCGCAGGCAACGCCGCAGGTAGTGCGTGTCGATGATGGGCTCGGTGCCCGCCTCGCGCAGAAGGACATACCGCTCATCGGTACGCCGGCTCCCGGCGCCGGCTGTTGCAAGTTGTGTCTCTTCCGAGACGGCGAGGACGATGCATTCAAGGGAGACTGCTCTTTTGGAGGCGGTGAGCGACATGGTTGGTCCGCCGAACGCCTCGCCATAACGTGGATCGCGCAGGAGATGCTGCAGACGGCGATTTACGGACGGATCTCTCGCCCGCAGGTAACCGCCATGTAGCGTCAATACATCCGGACAACGCCGGAGGAGTTGCTCCAACGGCCCGGCCGATCCCGTGATGCGCCCAGCCGCGTCACAGTGGAGCAGCGCCACACGCCACTGGCCGAGAATCCGCTCGGTACTCCGCTGCCGCGCCCGCAGGGCCTCAATAAGATCGGCCGTCTGCAGCGCCCCGCGCAGATGGCGGGCAATCAACTCCATCTGATGCAGTTGTCCACGGTTGGGTGCAGGCGCACGGGCGTTGAACAGCGCAATGCCCGCGTACTGCCCGTGACTGGCAAGAAAATGGATGAACGCACCGTGGCGGTGTTCGGTCGGCTCATAGAAACCGGCATAGACGTCACTGTCGAGCATTGCACGATGGCCCATCCAGGAGGCGATCGTGGTTGCGCGCATGGGAGGTAGTTGGGCGACCGAGCGGAACATGGCGTCCATGTGCGCCCAATGGTGGAGGTAGTCCAGCCGTTCGGTCTTCCCGAGCCCGGAACACACCCCATAGGCAATGTGATCGTCCTTCCCCTTGAATGTCAGGTTGGTGAAGTCCGAGCCGATGAACTGTTGCATCGCAACGGCGATTGCAGGCCAGTGCGCCGGGTCACGGGCTCCGCGGTGGATGTCCTCGACAAGCGCACTGAATGCCTCAAGCCTGTCAGCGGGTCGCATTCCTGCCGCTCCGTTCCTGGCTGCGGACCATTACTGAACGAATAGGTCAGGTTGCCAATACGCGCAACCTCTTGATAGGCCGAACGATGTGGATTTCGGCCCTACATCTGCAGTGATCTGTAACCTGGAGAATCGGCTTCACTGGGAGAGTTTCAGTCCGTCAGCCATAGGTCGTGACGCAAACTGACGAGCCCCGCACCCGGGAGACACGCGTTGCGCTGTTCGGTGCCGCCGAAGGGTGGAGCGTAACGTTCACGGAAGCGGCCTTCGCTCTTCACTGGACCGAGGGATGCATGATCGGCACTGAGGAAAACACTCGCCGAACACTCATGCGCGCCGGACCGGCACGGAAACGTGTTCCGCCTGTCACGCCGAGCCTCGGCTCACGGGTGAGGCGAGGAGAGGTGGATCAGGTCCGCCGGAAACGCCGCACGCCGTCGTCGTCGAGGAGCTCCAGTTGTCCCTCGGTGTGCAGGTAGTGCAGATGCGCCAGACCCTCACCCATGGCGAAGCCCACCTGTTCCTGCGCCAGCTCCCGCTCAAAGACCGCAGGCAGGGCCTCGTAGCAGGTAGTCGGTTCGGTGCAGAAGGCGTGCAGGCGCTCCAGGCGTTCGTGGTGGTGGGCGACCAGTTCGCCGACTCGCGCGGCCAGCCCCCGGAAGGGCGAGCGGTGGCCCGGGAGGACCAGCGGCGTGTCACCCAGCGCGGCGAAGGGCTGTAGGGTCTCCAGGTAGTCGTGGAGCGGGTCCTGAGCACCGTTGGGCCAGACGCCGATGTTGGGGGAAATCCCGGGGAGTACCTGGTCTGCTGCCAGCAGCAGGTCGTCGGCGGCATCGAACAGGGACATCTGGTGGGGCGAGTGTCCCTTGCCGATGAGAATGCGCCAGTCCCGGCCACCTACCCGGAAGGGCCGGGTTTCATCGATGTGCGCGACGTCATCCGGCAGCTCGTGGACCAGGCGCTGGTAATCGGGCATGTCCGCTACCAGGGACTCCGCCCGGGCCGTCGGGACCCCGTTGGCGATCCAGTAGGCCCTGCGTCGTGCGCGCTTCGCCTCCGGTTCTTCCTTGAAGTGGGTCGAGATACCGTGCTCGACGGTGGTCATCTCCAGAGGCGCGTCCCATTCGCGACAAAGCCAGCCGGCCAGGCCGATGTGGTCCGGGTGATGGTG
>SKYZ01000138.1 GCA_007127625.1 Aquisalimonas sp.
GCAAGCGGGATTTTCAGAGTGGGAGCCCCATGCCCTACATCATTGGCGGGGTGGTGTTCACCGTGCTGCTGATCGTGGTCCTGGTGGTGGTGGTCAATATGGTGCTGAGCTCCGCCGGCGTGGATTGACGAGCGGCCAGGTCGCCGGTTGCCGGCGGCCTGGCCCATGGATGGGAGGACGAGGCCGCCGTGCTTTACAGCCGCTGGATGCGGGCGTACTGGGCGTCCAGCTGCTCCAGCGCCGTGCGCCGGTCGTCCAGTCGCTGGCGTTCCTGGGCCACCACGTGCTCCGGGGCCTTCTCCACGAAGCTGGGGGTACCCAGCTTCTTCTCGGTTTTCTCCAGTTCTCCGCGCAGGCGATTGCGTTCCTTGTCCAGCCGGGCCAGTTCGGCGTCCTTGTCGATGAGCCCTTTCATCGGCACCAGCAGTTCCATTTCGCCCACCAGGGCGATGGCGGCTTCCGGCGCCTCGTCGCCTACTTCCAGCCAGTCGATGCGCTCCAGTCGCGCCAGTCGGCTGAGAAACACGCCGTAGTCGCCGAGACGGCGACGATCCTCGTTGCCGCCCTTGCGCAGCAGCACCGGCAGCGCCTGGTTCGGGGAGATGTCCATCTCGCCGCGGATGCGGCGCACGCCCAGAATGAAGGTTTGCATCCAGGCCACGTCCGCTTCCGCGACCTGATCCTGCCACTGCTCCTCCAGTGTCGGGAAGGGTTCCAGCATGATGCTGGGGCCCGTGCGCCCGGCCAGCGGGGCCACGCGCTGCCAGATCTCTTCGCTGACAAAGGGCATCATCGGGTGGCTCAGCCGCAGCACGGTCTCCAGGACCTGCACCAGGGTCTGGCGGGTACCACGACGCTCGGCGGCGTCCTCGGAGGTTTGCAGCACCGGCTTGGATAGCTCCAGGTACCAGTCGCAGTATTCGTCCCAGATGAATTCGTAGAGCGCCTGGGCCGCCAGATCCAGGCGGTAGCCGCAGATGTTGCGGTCCACCTCCTCGACGGTCGCCTGCAGTCGTGAGCGGATCCAGCGGTCGGCAATGGTATAACGCACCTCGGCCCCGGTGTCGGCGCCGCAGTCCTCGCCCTCGGTGTTCATGAGCACGTAGCGGGCAGCGTTCCAGAGCTTGTTGCAGAAGTTGCGGTAGCCGTCGGCACGGCCCATGTCGAAGACCACGTCCCGCCCGGTGGTGGCCAGGGAGCAGAAGGTGAAGCGCAGGGCGTCGGTGCCGTGGGGCGCGATGCCATCCGGGTAGGCCTTGCGGGTGGTTTTCTCCACCCGCTTGGCCAGCTGCGGCTGCATCATCCCGGACGTGCGCTTCTCCACCAGGGATTCCAGATCAATGCCGTCGATGATGTCGATGGGGTCGAGGACGTTGCCCTTGGACTTGGACATCTTCTGGCCGTCGGAGTCCCGCACCAGCCCGTGGATGTAGACCTCGCGGAAGGGCACATCGTCCATGAACTTCATGCCCATCATGATCATCCGCGCCACCCAGAAGAAGATGATGTCAAAGCCGGTGACCAGCACGCTGGTGGGGTAGAAGGTGCGCAGCTCCTCGGTGTTCTCGGGCCAGCCCAGGGTGGAGAAGGGCCACAGGGCGGAGGAGAACCAGGTGTCGAGCACGTCCTCGTCCTGGTGCAACGCCACGTCGCGACCGTGGTGCGCCCTTGCCTGCGCCCGGGCGGCGTCCTCGTCGCGGGCGACGAAGATGTTGCCCTCGTCGTCGTACCAGGCGGGGATGCGGTGGCCCCACCAGATCTGCCGGGAGATGCACCAGTCCTGGATGCGGCGCATCCACTCGTAGTAGGTGTTCTTCCAGTTGTCCGGCACGAACCGGATACGACCGTCTTCCACCGCCTCGATGGCGGGCTTCGCCAGGGGTTCGGCGCGTACGAACCACTGGTCGGTGAGGAAGGGCTCGATGACGGCGTTGGTGCGGTCGCCCCGCGGCACCATCAGGGTGTGGTCCTCGGTGGCTGCCAGGAGACCCTGTACCCCGAGGTCCGCGACAATGCGCTCCCGGGCCTCGAACCGGTCCAGGCCCTGGTAGGCCGCCGGTGCCTGGTCGCTGATGCGGGCATCCTCGGTGAGGATGTTGATCAGCTCCAGGTCGTGGCGCATGCCCACGGCGTAGTCGTTGAAGTCGTGGGCGGGGGTGATCTTGACGCAGCCGGAGCCGAATTCCGGGTCCACGTAGTCGTCGGCGATGACCGGGATGGTGCGATCGCACAGCGGCAAATGAAGGTGCTTGCCCACCAGGTGGGTGAAGCGCTCGTCGTCCGGGTGCACGGCCACGGCGGTATCACCCAGCATGGTCTCCGGCCGCGTGGTGGCCACCACCATGTGGCCGTCGCCGTCGGCCAGCGGGTAGCGCATGTGCCAGATGTGACCCTTCTCCTCCTCGGAGACCACCTCCAGGTCCGACACGGCTGTATGCAGTACCGGGTCCCAGTTCACCAGGCGTTTGCCGCGGTAGATCAGATCCTCGTCGTAGAGGCGTACGAATACCTCGCGCACCGCATTGGAGAGGCCATCATCCATGGTGAAGCGCTCGCGGGACCAGTCCACCGATGCGCCCATGCGGCGCAACTGCTGGGTGATGGTGCCGCCGGATTCGTGCTTCCAGTCCCAAACCCGCTGCACGAAGGCCTCGCGGCCCAGGTCATGGCGGGTCTTGCCCTCGGCGTTGAGCTGGCGCTCCACCACCATCTGGGTGGCGATGCCGGCGTGGTCGGTGCCCGGCTGCCACAGGGTGTTGTCGCCGGTCATGCGGTGATAGCGGGTAAGGACATCCATGATGGTGTCCTGGAACGCGTGACCCATATGCAGGGTGCCGGTGACATTGGGCGGCGGGATCATGATGCAGTAGGGCGAACCCTGGCCGGAGGGCGCGAAGTAGTTCTCGCGCTCCCAGGTGTCGTACCAGTGCTGCTCGATCCGGTGCGGGTCGTAGGTCTTGTCCATGCCTTGCCTGTTCGTGGTTTCGCGATTCAAAGGAGTGGGTTAGATACTGTCGGTGCTACGGCTGTTCCGCGTCGTCGTCCGGCGGAGCTGTTTCCCGGAGCCGCCGGCGGGCGGCGTCGACGGCGGCCTCCACGGCGCGTTCGCGCACCCGCGGCAGGATGCGGTCGGCCGTCTCGCGGATGTCCGCGGGTAACTCAGGCGCCCATTCCATCTTGGGGCGACGACTGTCCGTCACGTCCTGCAGCGGCAGCCACAGCCCCCGGCGCCGGAGGGCGTCGCCATCGATGACCGCGTGGTCCAGTATTGGCGGTGTCCGGTGGTCGTTCACGCGCCCTCCACGGTGCGGTGTTCAGGGGTGATACCCAGGTCCCGATAGATCCGGAAACGCTGCCGCGCTGCGCGTAGCACATGGTCCTGACTGTCGCCGATCTCGACAATGCGCGCGTACTGGTCCGGCTGCCCCGGGACAGTGAGGGCCAGATTGACCAGTACATCCGGCTCTCCGCGTGACGGCGCGTCCCCGGTGCCGATGAGCACCGGCTCGTCCGGGGCCCCCGGGGCGTCCACTGCATGGGGCAGGAAGCTGCGGTCACGGAATGTCCACAGCAGATTGTCCAGCTCCCCGGCCGCCGCGTCATCCGGCACCCGCAGGTAAACGTGATGCCCGCGCTCCCGCGCCTTCTCCACCACGCGGCAGGCGTAGGTGCAGCGGGCGTTCTCGTCCGCCGAGGCGAGGATGTGAAAGTCCACCTGCACTGCACTCATGGTCCGGGTCACCGCGCCGTGCGGTCCAGCAGCCACTGGGTCAGCAGGGGCACGGGGCGCCCGGTGGCCCCCTTGTGCTCCCCGGACTTCCAGGCGGTGCCGGCGATGTCGAGATGGGCCCAGCGGTACTTCTTCGTGTACCGGCTGAGAAAGCAGCCGGCGGTGATGGTCCCCGCCGGCGGGCCGCCGATGTTGGCCATGTCGGCGACGGTACTCTTGAGCTGCTCCTGGTACTCGTCCCACAGGGGCAGCTCCCAGGCCCGGTCCGTGCTTGCCCGGCCCGCTGCCAGCAGCTCGTTCACCAGGCCACCGTTGTTGCCCATCAGCCCGTGGGTATGGTGCCCCAGGGCAACGATGGCGGCGCCAGTAAGCGTTGCCATGTCCACCACGGCCGCCGGCCGGAACCGGTCGGCGTAGGTAAGCGCATCACACAGGGCGAGGCGTCCCTCGGCATCGGTGTTGAGGACCTCGACGGTCTGGCCGGACATGGTGGTGATCACGTCGCCGGGCTTGTACGCCCGGCCGTCAGGCATGTTTTCCACGGCGGCAACGATGCCCACGACGTTCACCGGTAGTTCCAGGTCGGCGACGGCGGAGAGGGTACCGAAGACGCTGGCGGCACCGCACATGTCGAATTTCATCTCGTCCATGGCCGCGGCGGGCTTCAGCGAAATGCCACCGGTGTCGAAGGTCACGCCCTTGCCCACCAGGGTGTACGGCCCGCTGTCGTCATCCGCGCCCCGGTAGCGCATGACAATCAGTCGCGCCTCCTCCCGGCTGCCGCGGGAGACTGCGAGCAGCGCGCCCATGCCCAGCTCTTCCATGGCCGCCTCGTCCAGGAGTTCCGCTTCCATGCGCGGGTTGCCATTGGCCAGTTCCAGGGCCTGTTCGCCCAGGTGGCGCGGGGTGCAGTAGTTGCCCGGCAGGTTGCCCAGGTCCCGGGCCACGTTCATGCCGTGGCCGATGGCTGCACCCTCACTGGCAGCCTGTTCGCCACCGGGGAGTTCGCGACGGCTGGGGACACTGAAGGTCACGCGGCGGAGGTTGATCCGAGGCTGCTCTGCGGCGTCCGTCTTCAGGCGGTCGAAACGGTAGAAGAAGGTCTCCAGGGTGCGCGCCGCGGTGCGGATGCGCCAGAAGACATCCCGCGAGCGGATGCCGATCTCCGTGAGGTAGCAGGTGGCGTCGCCGGCGCCGGAGTCCTGTAGTGCGCCGGCCATGGTTTCCACGGCCTTGATGTAGACGCGTTCGTCGCAGCCGCGTTCGCGGCCAAGGCCCACCAGCAGTACGCGGTCGCAGACCAGGCCGGGGACCCGGTGGAGCATCAGTGACTGACCCTTGCGACCGTCCATGTCGCCGCGGCGAACGAGTTGGGTGAGCTGCCCGTCGCAGGCCTGATCCAGCTGCTGCGCGGACTGGCTGAGACGGCGGTTCTCGAACACGCCCACGACCACGCAGGCGGATCGCTGCTTTTCGGGATTCCCGCTTTTGACGGTGTATTCCATCTGCAACTCCTCGACCCGTTCGTCCTTTTCAGGAATGCGGTGCGTACGGTGCCGGACTGGTATCCTGCGCAGGCCGCTCAATAACGGTGCGCAGTTTAACGCAGATTGTCGCCGCGTCCTGCCTTTGCACGTTAAAGCATACCCGACTTTCCCCGCCTTATTCATTCAACTAACTGATTTAGAAACGAAAAGTTGCGGTTATTAACGCTCCGTGCTCTAATGTGTTTACGGGCATTGACGCCCGTTTACGTGTCTGAATGTGAGCAGTACCGAGCATTGACCGAGCATGAATCAGGGCGAGGTAGAGTCATGTCTAAAGATAGACAGAAAGGTCCGTCCAGTCAGAGTACGCGAGCACGAGCGAACAAGGCCA
>SKYZ01000257.1 GCA_007127625.1 Aquisalimonas sp.
AACAATGAAACAATCTCGCATTAATCATTCATTACATGAAAGAATCTCATGTTTCTCGATATCCGCCACCTGCGCGCACTACTGGCCATCCGTGATCACGGCAACCTCTCCCTGGCGGCGGAATCGCTGCACGTGACCCAGTCGGCGCTCTCCCACCAGCTCCGCGGGCTGGAGGAACACTTCGATACGCCGCTGTTCTTCCGCCGCTCCCGCCCTCTGCGCTGGACCCCGGCCGGTGAACGCCTGCTGCGGCTGGCCCAGCAGATCGTGCCGGAGGTGGAGCGCGCGGAGACGGAACTGCGCCATACCGGCGACGGCCGCCAGGGCCGTCTGCACATGGCCGTGGAGTGTCACAGCTGCTTCGAATGGCTGATGCCCACGCTGGACCGCTACCGCCCGGACTGGCCGGGCGTCGAGCTGGACCTCTCCATGGGCTTCAGCTTCCATCCGCTACCGGCGCTGTACCGGGGCGACGTGGACCTGGTGATCACCTCGGACCCGGAAGATGAACTCGGCGGACTCGCCTATGTCCCGTTGTTCCGCTATGAAATGATGCTGGCCGTGGGCCGGCAGTCGCAGCTGGCCTCGCAGGACTGGGTCACACCGGGGGACCTGGCGGAGCAGGTGCTGATCACCTACCCCGTGTGCCCGGACCGCCTGGACGTCTACACCCGGTTTCTGGAGCCCGCCGGCGTGGAGCCGGCGGAGCGCCGGACCGCGGAGCTCACCGTCATGCTGGTGCAGCTGGTGGCCAACGGCCGCGGCGTCGCCGCACTGCCCAACTGGGCCCTGCGCGAATACCAGGACCAGGCAAGCCTCCACGCCCTGCCCCTGGGTGAAAGCGGGCTGTGGAGCACGCTGTATGCCGCCGTGCGCGAGGAAGACCGCAACAAGCCGTTCGTGGACGCCTTCATTCGCCTGGCCCGGGAACGCACGGCGGAAACGCTGCCCGGCATCATTCCCGCGCGCTGACAACACCTCCGGCCTGTTCTATATCAGGGGCAGGCTCAACAACCACGGGTGGCCCCCATGCCCCGTCTGCAGGAACTCGACCACGGGTTTCGCCACGGTTACCTGGACCACGCCACACTGCTGGCCCAGCTCCGCGCCTGGGCGGACGCCTTTCCGGCGCTGGTGCGCCTGCACAACCTGGGGCAAACGCCGGAGGGGCGTGCCATCCCCCTGGTGGTGATTGGCCAGGATCCGGATACCACGCGTCCCGCTGCCTGGGTGGACGGCAACATGCACGGCACGGAGTTGGCCACCTCCAGCGTGGCCCTGGCCATTGCCGAGACCTTCCTGCGGATGCACGCGGAACCGGCGAGGGCAGTGCCGGACCTGCCGCCGGCCATCGCGGATGCCCTCCGTGGCGTGCACCTGTACGTGGCGCCGCGGCTGTCCCCCGACGGGGCCGAGGCCGTCCTGGCACGCGGCGGCTTCGTGCGCTCGGCAGCGCGGATCACCGACGACCAGCGGCCGGGCCCGCGCTGGCAGCCGCGGGATATGGACGGCGACGGTCGCTGCCGTTACCTGCGGGTGCGCGATCCGGCCGGGGATTTCATCGCCGCCGAGCAGTTCCCGGGACTGATGCTGCCCCGGGCGCCCGACGATCCGCCGCCCTACTACCGCCTCTATCCGGAAGGCGAGATCGTCGGCTTCGACGGCGACACGGTCCCCGAGCCCGATCCGCTGGCGAACACCCCGGACCTAAATCGCAACTTTCCGTGGGACTGGCGCCCGGAACCGGAACAGACCGGAGCCGGGGCCTACCCGGGCAGCGAGGTGGAAACGGCTGCGGTGCTGCGCTTTGTCAGCGCGCACCCGAATCTCTATGCCTGGCTGAATCTGCACACCTTCGGCGGCGTGTTCATCCGCCCGCCGGGGGCGGAACCGGACAGCCGCATGGACCCGGGCGACCGCCGGCTCTACCGCCTGCTGGAGACCTGGGCCAGTGCCTACACCGGCTACCCCACGGTGAGCGGCTATGCCGAATTCACCTACGAGCCGGAAAAACCGCTGCACGGGGATCTCACCGACTTCGCCTACCACCAGCGGGGCTGCCTGGCGGAGGTGTGCGAGCTGTGGGATCTGTTCCGGCGCATTGGCATGCCGGAGCAGCGCCGGTTCGTCGACCACTACACCGCCGCCGGCCGCCTGGACATGGAGAACCTGGCGCTGTGGGACGCGGAATCCAACCAGGGCCGCATTTTCGGTGAATGGACGCCCACGGAGCATCCGCAGCTCGGGCCCGTGGAAGTCGGTGGCCCGGACCCGGTGGTGGGCGTGTGGAATCCGCCGCCGGAAGTGCTTCCCGATCTGTGCGAGGACATGAGCAGCTACTGGCTCCGGGTCACGGCCCTGCTGCCACGGCTGATGATCGAGGAGATCGTGGTCACCCGGCTGGAGGAACAGTTGCTGGAAGTGAGCATCACCGTGGCCAACCACGGCTACCTGGCCACCAACGGGATCCCCTCCAGCCATGGACTGCCGTGGAATCACGGGGTCATGGCGGAACTGGACCCGCGGGACTGCCATCTGGCCCACCCGCAACAGGCCCGCCGCGAGCTGGGCCATCTGGATGGCTGGGGCGACGGCCAGGGTAGCGGCGCGCACATGCCGTGGTTCCAGCGCTCCCGTGGCAACGGTCACCGGCAGCGGGTCACCTGGCTGGTCCATGGGGAGGGCACCCTGGAACTGTCGGTGGGCAATCACCGGCTGGGGTGGCTACAGCGTACGGTGGTGGCCCGCTGAGTCATCGCTGGGACGTACAGTCCACCACCGCCGTCTCGCCCGCCGCAAAGACCCGGTCGCCGGGAGCGGGAGCCACGCCATAGCCACCGGTAAAGGCGCCGAACGCCGGAAACACCGCCACCTTCTCGCCGAACCAGAACACCGGGAAACGCAGCCGATCGCCGCCGCCCCGCAGGGTGAACACCGGATGCAGGTGGCCCGCGAGAACGTATCCCCGGGGGTCGGGTTCGGGGGCATGGGCCAGCACGAAAGGGGCCAGCACCCGGGCGTCATGGTGCCACTGGATGCCCAGATCGGCCGCGCGGGGCGCAGCGTGCCGATCATGATTCCCGGCCACCACATGGACTTCCACACCGCCGTGCAGCTCCCGCCACGCGGACCACTCCCGCAGCCAGGGTTCTGCCGCCGACGGTGCCGCATGGAAGAAATCCCCCAGCACCATCAGCTGCCTTGCCCCGGTGCGTTCCAGTAGCCAGGAGAGGCGCTGCAGGTCGCCGCCGGTGGTCCCCCGCGGCACGGGAATGCCCTGTCGGCGGAACACACCCGCCTTGCCGAAGTGCGGGTCCGCCAGCAGCAGCATCTGCCGACGTGGCCAGTACGCCGCGCGACCGGGCCGGAGCTCCAGATGTTCGCCCGCCACAGTGACGGGGAGCACAGTCGCATCAGCCGTGTCCGAATACGCCTCAGCCATGGGGTGTGTTGCGCTCCAGTTGTCCCAGCATGCGCTGCAGCCGCGTCTGCCAGTCCTCGGAGCTCACCCGGGACTGGACCCGGCTCGCCCACAGCGGGAATGCCAGCGGCGTCAGCCGCCTGGGCCGCGTCAGCAGGATGCGCTGGGTCTCCAGCCGCCGCAGCCGTTCCTCCAGGCGGGAGAGTTCCAGCTGCCCCTCCAGCACCTCGCGCTCGGCCTGCCGCAGCAGGGGGTTGTCGACATCATACCGCTGGAAGACGTCGAAGATCAGGCCGCTGGACGCCTGCACCTGACGCGTGGACTTGCCGCGCCCCGGATAACCCTCGAACACCAGCCCGGCCACCCGGGCGATTTCGCGGAAATGCCGCCGGGCCATCTCGGCGGCGTTGAGGCTGGCGCGCAGGTCCGCCTCCAGATTCTGCGGCGAGAGCACCTGCCCGAGGGTCGCTTCGTCCACCTCCGGCAGGCGTCGGGAAACGAGCTCGAAGCCGTAATCGTTCATGGAGAAGCCGAAGGTGGCCTCCACCTCCCGGGTCAGCCGCCAGGCCACCAGGGCGGACAGCGCCTCGTGGACGAGTCGCCCGGCAAACGGGTAAATGAACAGGTGCTGGCCTTCCCGGGAACTGATCCGCTCCACCAGCAGCTGGTCCGCCGACGGCAGGCGCGAGGTGTCCGCCTGAGCGGCCAGCACCGGGCGGACCGCGGTCATCTCCGACCCCTCCCAGACGCCGGCGCCCGCCTGTTCCAGGCGCGCGGCGACGCCGTCCGCCAGCCGTGTGGACAGCGGCATGCGGCCGCCCATCCAGCGCGGCACGGCCCGGGTCTGCCCGCGGGCGGCGCGCACGTAGACCGTCATCTCGCGTACGCGCACCAACTCCAGCATCCGGCCGCTGAACAGGAACTGCTCACCCGGTTTCAGCCGCGCCACGAAGGCCTCTTCCACGTAGCCGACCAGGGCGCCGCGCTGGTATTTAACCCGCATCATGCTGTCGGCGGTGATGGTACCCACGGTCATGCGGTGGCGGCGGGCAATGGTGGTGTCCGTGACCCGGTACATGCCGTCGGCGTCGCGGATCACCCGCCGGTACTGCGGGTAGGCCCGGAGGGTGGCACCGCCGGTGGTAACGAAGTCCAGCACCCACTCCCACTCATCGTCGGTGAGCATCGCGTAGGCGTGGGTGGTGCGGATCTCGGCAAACTGCTCATCAGCGGTGAAACCGGGGCCCAGGGCCAGAGTCACCAGATGCTGGACCAGCACGTCCAGGCAGCCTTCCGGCGGCAGGCGCGCCTCGACCTCCCCGGCTTCGGCGCCATCGCGGGCAGCAGCGATCTCCACCAGTTCCAGGGCGTGGGTGGGCACGCACAGCACCGCACTCTCGGCGCCGGGCTGATGGCCGCTGCGCCCGGCCCGCTGCAGTAAACGGGCGATACCCTTGGGGCTGCCCACCTGCAGCACCTGGTCCACCGGCGAGAAATCCACCCCCAGGTCCAGGCTGGAGGTGGCCACCACGCAGCGGATGGAGCCCTGCCGCAGCCACGCCTCGACCTGCGCCCGCAGGCTGCGGTCCATGGAGCCGTGGTGCAGGGCGATCTGATCGAACCAGTCCGGCCGTGCCTGCAACAGCGCCTGGTGCCAGAGCTCTGCCTGGGAGCGGGTATTGGTGAACAGCAGACTGGTGTCGGCGGCATCCAGCGCCGCCAGCACCTGATCCACCAGGCGCGTCCCCAGATGGCCGGCCCAGGGGAAGCGCTCCATGGTGGCCGGAATCACTGCGTCGACGCGGGTGCGCTTGGGCAGCAGGCCCTGCACCAGACGCCCCGGGCAGCCCGGGCCCAGCAGCACATCCCGGGCCTGCTGGAGATTGCCCAGTGTCGCGGACAGCCCCCAGGTACGCAGCTCCGGGCAGAGCGTGCGCAGGTGGGCCAGGCAGAGCTGCAGCTGCACGCCGCGCTTGCTGCCCAGAAGCTCGTGCCACTCATCCACCACCACGCAGCGCAGATGCCGGAAGCGTTCATGGGCATCACCGTAGCTCAGCAGCAGGGACAGGCTCTCGGGGGTGGTCACCAGGGCTGCGGGCAGACGGCGGCGCTGACGGCTGCGCGTGGAACCGGAGCTGTCACCGGTGCGGGCCTCCAGCGTCCAGGGCAGC
>SKYZ01000120.1 GCA_007127625.1 Aquisalimonas sp.
GGATGGCTGGGGCGTGCCCTTCTACGAGGGGCGTGGCGTGCGCCTGTTTCACGCCCCCGGTGCCAGCGCGTCCTCGCGTATCGCCGAGCTGGTGCAGACGCATCCGATCAAGAGCGAGGCGGCGCTGTGTCACATCCGTCAGGCGAATGTGGGGCGCATATCACTGGAGAATACGCACCCCTTCATCAGGGAGCTCTGGGGCCGCTACTGGACCTTCGCGCACAACGGTCAGTTGCACGGCTTCGTGCCCCGTTCCGGAGTGTACCGGCCGGTGGGTGAGACGGACAGCGAAGCGGTGTTCTGCGATCTGCTCAACCGCATCCGGGAGACGTTCGACGCCGAAACGCCGGACCACCCGCTCGTCGACGCCACCGTGGAGGCGTGCCGGGACTATGCACGCTACGGCGTGATCAACCTGCTGCTCAGCAATGGCGAGTGGGTGTTCACCTTCTGCACCACCCGCATGTGCGCCATCACCCGCCGCGCCCCGTTCGGGCCCGCACGCCTGCGGGACGCCGACGTCACCGTGGACTTCGAGGCCGAAACGACTCCCGACGACATTGTCAGCGTCATCGTCACCGACCCGCTGACCAGCGACGAACGCTGGGACGCCTATCTGCCGGGCGAGTGGCGGCTGTGGCGCAAGGGCGAGGTGGTTGCCCGAGGACGTGAGCCCGTCCCCGCGCACCGCCATCCGGCCGGCGGTGACAGCGCGGTGAGCTGAATGAAACCGGCAGGATCCAGTCGCAGTCAGGGTGGTTTCCTGGAACGCTTCCGCGGCCGGCAGCGGGAGTTCAGCCGCCAGGGTCGGGAATGGTTGCGCCGCTATCCCCGGGTGCAACGGTTGCTCGAGGCCACGGGCTGCCTCAAGGGCGGTGCCGAGGCCATGGCCCGGGGGGTGGCGGTGGGCCTGTTCATCGGGTTGACGCCCACGGTGGGATTCCAGACCCCCTTGATGATCCTCGGGTGCTTGCTCACCCGCGGTAATTTCCTCACCGCCTTCATGGTCTCCTGGGTCAGTAACCCGTTTACCATGGGGCCGTTGTATTGGGGGTTCCATGCCGTGGGGCAGGGTATGTTCGGGATCCTGCCGTTGCAGCCCGGTGAGGCATCGGCTTGGGTGCTGCGAGGCCCCGGTGACGAAATGCTCTTCACCGTCGTGGGCAGTCTGCTGGTCGCCCTGCCCGCGGCGCTGATCGGTTACCTGGTATCGCACCGCCTTTCGGTGGTGCTCGCCGCACGCCGAAGGCGCCGCGGCGTCGCCGGCTAGTCTCGAGCGGTGTCCGCCTCCGACAGCGGCGTCATGACGTGAATGCCGCTGCTCAGCAGTGAGACCCGTGCTTCGGCACCGGGTTCCAGGCCGTTGCGGCGTGCCGCGTGGGTCGACACCGACAGCCGGATATTGGCCGTGGTGGCGTGGCAGTGCAGGGTCACCGACGTCTGCGCCCCGAGCACCACGCACTCGGTGACCGTGCCGTGCACCGGGTTTTCCCGCTCACCGCGGGAGGGACGTCCGCGGCGATGGAGGAGGATGTCCGAGTCCGGCACGTACCAGTGCACCCGGGCGCCCTGGGGCATGCCGCTGGGCCGTCCCAGCTCCAGTTCCAGCTCGCCCCAGGCCAGCCGCTCGCCCTCCGGTCGCCGGATGATGGTGCCGGTGAACACATTGTGTCGCCCGAGCAGCCGCGCGACATGTGGGGTCGACGGATGCCGGAACAGGCGCTCCGGCGTCTCCGTCTGCAGGCTGGTGCCCTCGTGCAGCACACAGATGCGATCCCCCAGTGCCGTGGCTTCCTGGAGGTCGTGGGTCACCAGGATCATGGGGATCTCGATTTGCTGCCGCAGCAGCGCCAACTCCCGCTGCAGACGCTCCCGGGTCATCATGTCCACTGCGGAGAAGGGCTCGTCCAGCAGCAGAACATTGGGATCCCGGGCCAGGGCGCGGGCGACGGCGACACGCTGCTGCTGCCCGCCGGAAAGCTCCCGCGGGAAGCGCTGTTCCAGGCCGTCCAGGCGGACACGGGCGAGTAACTGATGCGCCCGCTCCCGGCGCCCCTGGATCGGCCCCGACTCCATGGCGAGCAGGAGATTGTCCAGGGCGGTGAGGTGGGGGAACAGTGCATAGTCCTGGAACACCATGCCCACTCTGCGCTGCTGCGGTGGCATATGGATGCGGCGGCTGCTGTCCAGCCAGGTGAGGTTGCCGCACCGGACCAGGCCCCGGGCCTGCCGGTGAAGCCCGGCAATGGCGCGCAGCACGGTGGTCTTGCCGCTGCCCGAGGGCCCCACCAGGGCCAGCACCTCCCGGGGGGCGACCTGGAAACTGGTCTGCAGGGGGATCGGCGCCCTGGCGCGGAGTTGGACGGTGAGGCTAGCGGACACCGACACTTCTCCCCCGGCCGGCGAGACCGTAGACCAGGCCGATGGCCATGAACGAGACCACCAGCAATAAAAGCGACATGGCGCCGGCGGCCTCGTCATCGAAGGCCTGGACGCGGTCGTAGATGGCGATGGCCACGGTCTTGGTCTCGCCGTCGATGGCCCCGCCCACCATGAGCACCACACCGAACTCGCCGATGGTGTGTACGAAGGTCAGCACGAACGCGGAGATCAGCCCGGGCCAGACCAGGGGAACTTCAACGCGCAGGAAGGTGCGCCAGGGCGATAGCCCCGAGCACCAGGCGGCCTCGCGCAGATGCCCCGGCACCGTTTCGAAGGCCCGCTGCACGGGCTGGATGGCAAAAGGCAGGTTGAAGACCACCGAGGCAAGCACGATCCCTGCAAAGGAGAAGTTCAGGCCCTCGCCTGTCAGGGCGTGCCATAACTGACCGACGGGCATGTCGGTGCTGAAGCTTACCAGCAGATAATACCCGAGCACCGTGGGGGGCAGTACCAGGGGCAGCGCAATGAAGGCCTCGATGAAGCCGCGTCCCCGGAACCGGTGGGTGGCCAGCCACCGGCCGACGATGATGCCAATGGGCAGGAGGATTGCCGTCGTCCACCCGGCCAGCTCCAGCGAAAGGCGAAACGCGGTCCAGTCCACGGGCTACCGGCCCCTGCGTGGGGACGTGAGCTCGGGACCTGCGGTCCAGGTGCTCCTGTCGCATTTCAACAACGTCCGTGCTCCCCCGTGGCCATGGTAGCGGCGGGATACGGCAGCGGCCGAATCCCGCCCACATTTGATCCGGAGCCCGGGGGGCAACGCAAGTGCTGGACTGGAGTTTTCCCGCGCTGGCTACCGTGGTGGCCAGCGTACCGCCACCAGGTCTGCCCGCAGACTGCAGTCCACCGCCTTGCGATGTGCGGCAACGGCGTCCGGGAAGCGTAGCGGGGCGCCGTCCTCGTGGGCGAGGTAGTACCAGGGCGTGGCGCCATCGCCGCAGCCACGGAGCCAGACCAGATAGCCGCCGTAGCCATCGCCGTTGGGTGCGATCTGTCCGTCGGCGATGGCGCCGCGCTCGCTCAGTACCCGTGCCCGGGATGGCGGACAGGGCTGGGCCGATTCCGGCAGCCGCGTGATCCGGCGGGTCATCGGCTCGGGGCGTCCGGCAACGGGCGGAAACACGACGAACTCATCCTGCGTGAGATCAATGTGATTGGCCTTTTCCATGGGATCTTCTCCTCCATAACGGCTTGGGATGGTATCGCTCGTCCTGGTGCGCGTCCGACCGGTCCGCATGGATGGCCGGTGGTTCGGTGTAAAAACGGCACCGGTTTCGCCCTTTCGTTTTTATTGGCGACACCCTGAATATGGGGCGATCTTGCAGAACTTGAATACCACATTGGTGGTAGTCATTACTTGATCTGTCTCAATCGGGAAAAAGCCTATCCGAAAAGCATGTTATCCGTATGACAGCATGAACCAGGGCAGCGCCAGGAGTAGAGCCAGCAGTGCGACGCCGGTCCAGACGATGTCGGGTTCGGCGGACAGCCGACGGGGGGTAATGTCCCGAATGCGTTGCTGAATGGTCGGCATGGAGGGAGGCCGGGCGGACTGCATGGCCCGTACTGCCCAGCCGGCCACCGTGGCGCTTGCCTGTTCCGCGGGGATGACCAGATCGCCTTCCGGTAGCACCGGTCGATCTGCCCACCAGCGTGCCGCGGCCACGGCGATGGCCAGCCCCGACACGCCTGGCCAGACCGCATCCAGCAGACTCCCGGCCTGGAACGCGTACGCCAGGTGCCCCGGGGCGGCGACCAGCCAGGGCAGCACCAGGCCCAGGGTAATCAGTCCCACCCAGGCGAGCAGGGCGTCGGCAGCCATCGCCCCCTTTGGCACCTGGCCTCGTGGCCAGGCCAGGGCGAGGAAGCGGAGCAATAGCAGCGTCGTGGTCACGCTGGTCAGGGTAATGATCAGGGGCAGCGGGTCCGGTGCGACGCCCTTCAGTGCGGCCTTGGCAATCAGCCCGGAGGTCATGGGAGCGCCGATGATGGCCAGGACAGGCAGCAACGTGATGAGCCCTGCGCGGCGACCCACCGCTTTCAGGTGATCCATGGCGAGGAACAGGGCTCCCTTTGCCAGGGCGTGGTGAATGGCGAATACCGTGATGGCCGGGATGGCCACCGCCGGTGGCACGTGTCCCGCCACCAGCAGCCCCACCGGAATGGCCAGCAGTCCCATCTGGCTCACGGTGGAATACGCCAGCACCGTCTTGGCGCGAGCCTGGAAACAGCCGACAAGCGCGGCGCCGAACGCTCCGGCGATGCCGGCAATCACCAGGGCATTGCCGGGGGTTGCCAATTCGGGCAGGCCCGCCGGGACGAAACGCAGCCATCCCAGCAGGCCGGCCTTGACGATGATGCCGGAGAGCACAGCGCTGGCCGGCACCGGCGCAGCGGGGTGTGCCAGTGGCAGCCATACGTGCAGCGGCACCACCCCCATCTTCACGGCAAAGCCCGCCAGCAGAAGACTGCCCACCAGTGCCGGCTGGTCCAGGTAGTCGTAGGCGGAGACGATGGCGTCGGTGTGGGGATTGCCCACCCGTGCCGCCAGCAGAAACAGGCCTGCCAGTAGCAGGCCTTCACCGAAGATGGCCAGAATCAGGTAGATTCTGCCCGCCCGGCGCGCTTCGTCGGTCTCGTTATGGGTGACCAGGCCGTAGGCGGCAAAGGTCATGACCGCGAACGCCAGGTAGAACGAAGCAGCGTCCAGCGCGACAATGACTCCCAGGTTGCCGGACAGCGTCAGCAGGAAGCAGATGGCGAAGCGCGGGCCCCGCGTGGCATTGGCGAAGAGATGGCGGGCGGCCAGCGCGGCGGCGCCCCAGAGGGCCACCGCGGCGGCGAGCAGTGCCCGGGACAGGGGGTCCAGGCCCAGCGCGGTGCCCAGCAGCAGCCACTCCATGTCCAGTGGGGTGGCCCCGAAGACGGCCAGTGTGGCTCCGATCAGGACGGTGACCATGACGCCGGCAACCACCGCGCGTTCAGGCAGACGGCTGCTCAGTGCGGCCAGAGCCGTCAGCGCGGGGACACCAGGGAGCAAGGCCAGCAGCAGAGTCATTGGAAATACTCCTGCTCGATGATCAACTGCACCCAGCTCAAGGGGCTCCAGCCTGCCCCTGCGAGCAGACCGACGCC
>SKYZ01000174.1 GCA_007127625.1 Aquisalimonas sp.
CCAGCCAGGCGCGGCACTGGGCCAGTCCCTGCTGATGGGAATACACCCGCTGCACCGCCGCAAGATCGCTTTCCCGACTGGCGAGGTTCTGCTGGATACGCAGTTCCACCTCGCCCACCACCTGCAACGGCGAGGTGAGGAAGCAGTCCAGGGTATGGTTGACCACACCCTCGGTGGAGTTCTCCACCGGCACCACGCCGTAATTCATGTCACCGGCCTCCACCTCGCGGAAGATGGAGTCGATGGTGGCCAGCGGCTGCAGCTGCACGTCATGGCCGAACTGCTTGAACGCCGCCGCCTGGGTGAAGGTCCCCTCGGGCCCGAGAAACCCCACCTTCAGCGGCTGCTGCAGGGCCAGACAGGCGGACATGATCTCCCGGAACAGGCGGGCGACGACCTCGTCGGACAGCGGCCCCTCGTTGAGGGACTGGATGCGCCGCAGCACCTCCTGTTCGCGTTCCGGACGGTAGAAATCGCCCTGCTCGCCGTGCTCCCGCTTGATGCGGGCCACGTCCTGGGCCAGGCGCCCGCGCTCGCTGACCAGCGCGAGCACCTGCCGGTCGACTTCATCGATGCGCGCGCGCACCTCACTGAGCTGTTGCCGGTCGGTCATGCCGCCTTCTCCGGGGGCGTCAGTCGAGCACCCGCACCTTGAGCACACCCTTGATCCCGCGGATCACGTCGGCCACTTCCCGCGGGATGGTGCCGTGCACGTCCACCACGGTGTAGGCGATTTCGCCGCGGGACTTGTTGTACATATCATCGATGTTCAGTCCCGCGTCCGCCAGGGTGGTGGAGATCTGACCGAGCATGTTGGGCACGTTGGCGTTGACCACCGTCATGCGCTCACACTCTTCGGCCCGCGGCATGTTCACCTCCGGGAAGTTCACCGAGTTCTTGATGTTGCCGTTCTCCAGGTAGTCGCGCACCTGATCGGCCACCATGATGGCGCAGTTTTCCTCGGCCTCGTCGGTGGAAGCGCCCAGGTGCGGCAGAGTAATGCAGCGCGGGTGGTTCTTGGTGAGGTTGGTGGGAAAATCGTTGATGTAGGCGGTAAGGTGACCCGACTCCAGGGCATCCACCACGGCCTGGTCATCGATGATGCCGGCACGGGAGAAGTTCAGCACCGCACCGCCCTTGCGCAGCATACCCACTCGCTCCGCATTGATCAGGTTGGCGGTGTGGTCATTGTAGGGCACATGCAGGGAGATCATGTCGCTGCGGCTGACCAGCTCGTCCACGCTGTGGGCCTGGCGCACGCCGGCTTCCAGGGCCCAGGCACTGCTCACGGTAATGCCGGGATCGAAGCCCACCACATGCATGCCCAGCGCCCGGGCGGCGTTGGCCACCTTGACGCCAATGGCGCCCAGACCGATCACGCCCAGGGTACGCCCCGGCAGTTCGAAACCGCGGTAGTGCTTCTTGCCGGCCTCGACTTCCTTGCTCAGCGTGGCGTCGTCGCCGTCCAGATTGCGCGTGTACTCCCACGCCTGGCAGATGTTCCGGGCAGCCAGGAACAGGCTCGCGATCACCAGCTCCTTCACCGCGTTGGCGTTGGCGCCGGGGGTATTGAATACCGGAATGCCGTAGTCGGTCATGGCCTCGACGGGGATATTGTTCACTCCGGCGCCGGCGCGGCCCACCGCCAGCAGGGAATCCGGCACGGGCATCTCGTGCATCTTGTAGGAGCGCAGCAGAACGGCGTCCGGGTTGTTGATCTCGGTGGCCGTCTCGTAGCTGTCCCGTGGCAGGCGTTCCAGCCCCTTGGCGGAAATGTTGTTCAGCGTTTGAATCTTGTACATGGTTACTCCTTGGTCAATAACAGAAAACAACGTGCGCGCAGGCGAACGGGCGTGATTACCCGTTGCGGCGCGCGAAGTCCTGCATGAATTCAATCAGGCGATCGACACCGGCTTCGGGCATGGCGTTGTAGATGCTCGCTCGCATGCCGCCGACACTCCTGTGGCCCTTAAGCGTGCTGAACCCCGCCGCCTCGGCTTCCTTGAGGAAGGTATCGTTGAAGCTGTCGTCGGCAAGGACGAACGGCACGTTCATCCAGGAGCGGCAGGCCGGGTCCACCGGGTTGCTGTAGAAGGGGTTGTCGTCGATCTCGGCGTAGAGCTTGTCGGCCTTGCGCTTGTTGATCTCCGCCATGGCCTCCAGTCCGCCCTGCTCCTTGAGCCACTTGAACACCAGCCCCGCCAGGTACCAGCCGTAGGTGGGTGGCGTGTTGGACATGGAGTCGGCATCCGCCTGGACCTTGTAATCCCACACCGTCGGCGTGTGCGGCAGCACTTCGCCGATGAGGTCGTCGCGCACGATGACGATGGTCAGCCCCGCCGGGCCGATGTTCTTCTGCGCACCGGCGTAGATCAGCCCGTACTTCGAGACATCGATGGGCCGGGACAGGATCGTCGAGGACATGTCCGCCACCAACGGCACGTCGCCGGTCTCCGGCACCCAGTGGAACTCCACGCCGGAGATGGTCTCGTTGGGGGTGAAGTGCACGTAGGAGGCCTTCGGATCCAGTTGCCACTCGGACTGGGCACCGATGTGCATGGGCGTCTTCTGGTCCGCCCCCCAGGCGACGTTCACCTGGCAATACTTCTTCGCCTCCTTGATGGCCTTCTCGGACCACGAGCCGGTGTTGATGTAGTCGGCCCGGTCACCGCCCCGCAGCAGGTTCATGGGAATCGCGGAGAACTGCCCCGTGGCACCGCCCTGCAGGAACAGCACCTTGTAGTTGTCGGGCACGTTCAGGAGGTCGCGCAGATCCTGCTCGGCCTCGGCGGCGATGGAGACGAACTCCTTGCCGCGGTGGCTCATTTCCATCACGCCCATGCCGGAGCCATGCCAGTCGAGCATCTCCCCGGCGGCCTTCTCGAGTACCGCTTCCGGCAACACGGCCGGTCCGGCGCTGAAGTTGTACACTCTGGACATTATCAATGTCTCCCCTTGGTTCCGAAGTAAATCGTTGAGGAGGGAAACGCTGAACCATTGCGGCGTGCTTGTGCGCTTCGGAGCCAAACGAGC
Source organism: Aquisalimonas sp. (assembly GCA_007127625.1). Lineage (GTDB taxonomy): Bacteria > Pseudomonadota > Gammaproteobacteria > Nitrococcales > Aquisalimonadaceae > Aquisalimonas. Next base: position 3,034 of record SKYZ01000174.1, read on the forward strand.
CAGAGGCTCGCTCGGGCGGTTCGGCGTTTCCCTATGCGACAACCGGACCGGGGATCATCAGGTCTCGTCGTCGCCTGGCGCGTCATCGTCGGACGGCTCCGCCGCCGCGTCCGCGCCTTCCTCGTCATCCAGTGCCTCGACCCGCGTCACCCCCATGAGGGTCTCGTCGGTATCCAGGCTGATCAGTTTCACGCCCTGGGTGTTACGGCTCAGGACGGAGATGTCATGCACCGGCGTGCGCACCAGGGTGCCGCCACGGGTTATCAGCATGACCTCGTCGCCGTCCACCACCTGCGTGGCGCCGACGACCTCGCCGTTGCGATCACCGGTGCGGATGGAGATCACGCCCATGGTGCCGCGCCCGCGCCGCGGGTAGTCCTCCAGCGGCGTGCGCTTGCCGTAGCCGTTCTCGGTGGCGGTCAGAATGTCGCCCTCACCGAGGATCAGCAGGGCAATGACCTGTTGCCCGGGTTCCATGCGCATGCCGCGTACGCCGGCGGCACCCCGGCCCATGGCACGCACCTCGTTCTCGGCAAAACGCACCGCCTTGCCGGCGCTGCTGAGCAGCATCACGTCCCGCTCGCCGTCGGTGATCCCGACGTTGACCAGGCTGTCCTCGCCGCGCAGGTCCAGGGCGATGATGCCGTTGCTGCGCGGCCGCGAGAAATGGGTCAGCGGCGTCTTCTTCACGGTGCCGCTGCGGGTTGCCATGAACACGAAGCGGTCCTCGGTGAATTCCTGCACCGGCAGCACCGCGTTGATGCGCTCATCGTTCTCCAGCGGCAACAGGTTGACGATGGGCTTGCCCCGGGAACCGCGACTGCCCTGGGGCAGTTCGTAGACGCGCAGCCAGTAGCACTTGCCGTGACTGGAGAAGCACAACAGCATGTCGTGGGTGTTGGCCACGAACAGCTGGTCGACAAAGTCCTCGTCCTTCATGGACGTGGCGCTCTTGCCACGCCCGCCGCGCCGCTGCGCCCGATAGGTGTCCAACTGCTGGTACTTGGCATAGCCCTGATGGGAGAGCGTGACCACCACGTCCTCGGGGGTGATCAGGTCTTCCATGGTGAGATCGATGTGGTCCCGCACGATCTCGGACTTGCGGGCGTCGCCGAACTGCTCCTTCACCGCCACCAGCTCCTCGCGGATCACTTCCATGAGCCGGTCGGTGCTGTCCAGGATGTCGATAAGGTCGGCGATGCGCTCCAGCAGCTCCCGGTATTCCTCACGGATCTTGTCCTGCTCCAGACCGGTGAGCCGGTGCAGGCGCAGGTCCAGGATGGCCTGGGCCTGGGTCTCGGTGAGCTGGTAGCCCTCGTCGGTCAGGCCGTAGCCGGAGGCAAGCCCGTCCGGCCGCGACGCATGAGCGCCGGCGCGCTCCAGCATTTCCGTGACGATCCCCGGCGCCCAAAGGCGGCCGGTGAGTGCCTCGCGCGCCTCACCGGGCCCCGGAGAGGCCTTGATCAGCTCGATCACGGGATCGATGTTGGCCAGGGCCACCGCCAGGCCTTCCAGGACGTGGGCCCGCTCCCGCGCCTTGCGGAGATCGTACATGGTGCGCCGGGTCACCACCTCGCGGCGGTGGCGCAGGAAGGCGTCCAGCACGTCGCGCAGGCTGAGCAGCTGCGGCTGACCATCCACCAGGGCCACCATGTTGATGCCGAACACCGTCTGGAGCTGCGTCTGCTGGAACAGGTTGTTCAACACCACCTCGGCCACTTCGCCGCGGCGCAGCTCGATGACCATGCGCATGCCGTCCTTGTCGGACTCGTCACGCAGCTCGGTGATGCCCTCGATGCGCTTTTCCTTGACCAGCTCGGCGATCTTCTCCAGCAGCCGCGCCTTGTTGACCTGGTAGGGCAGCTCCTTGACCACGATGGTCTGCTTGCCGGACTTCGGGTCCTCCTCGACCTCGGTGCGGGCGCGCATGATCAGGCGGCCGCGGCCGGTGCGGTAGGCCTCGTGAATGCCGCTGACGCCGTTGATGATGGCGCCGGTAGGCAGGTCCGGGCCCGGAATGTACTCCAGCAGGTCTTCGACGGTCAGGTCATCGTCATCGATCAGCGCCACGCAGGCGTCGATGACCTCGCCCAGGTTGTGGGGCGGGATGTTGGTGGCCATGCCTACGGCGATGCCGGAGCCGCCGTTGACCAGCAGGTTCGGGAAGCGCGCCGGCAGCACCGCCGGCTCCTGCTCGGACCCATCGTAGTTGTCGATGAGATCGACGGTTTCCTTGTCGATGTCCGCCAGCAGTTCGTGGGCGATGCGCGCCATGCGCACCTCGGTATACCGCATCGCCGCGGCGGCGTCCCCGTCCACGGAGCCGAAGTTCCCCTGCCCGTCCACCAGCATGTAGCGCATGGCGAAGGACTGGGCCATGCGGACAATGGTGTCGTAGACGGCGGAGTCGCCGTGGGGGTGGTATTTACCAATGACGTCACCGACCACGCGGGCCGATTTCTTGTACGGGCGGTTCCAGTCGTTGCCGAGCACGCGCATGGCGAACAGCACGCGGCGGTGCACCGGCTTGAGGCCGTCGCGCACGTCCGGGAGAGCCCGCCCCACGATCACGCTCATGGCGTAATCGAGGTACGACTGCCTCATTTCGTCTTCCAGATTGACCGGCAGAATCTCTTTCGCGACGTTGGCCATCGACGCTCTCGGCTCGTTGTAATGACGGTACGGTGTGTCCGGATGCGATCCCGCAGTTGCTGTCGCAGGCCGCGCTACCCCGGGGAAGCCGCGGGGAGCAACGGCACGCCCGACACCAGCCGCCTCGGGTGCGGCGGCGACAACAGGGGACGCGGCCGGGAAAAACGGGGATCATACCACAGCAGGAGCGCATCGGCATGGCCGCAACGGGCCGGCCCTGCTGGCGTGCCGGGCCGGCGCAGCCGTCACCGGCTGCGCCGGTCTGCTCAGGGTTCGGCGCGCCGGGCGTTCTCCACCTTGATGGTCTCCAGCGGCACGTCGCGATGCCCCTGGCGGTTGCCCGTGGAGGTCTCGGCGATACGGTCAACCACATCCATGCCGTCCACCACCCGGGCGAACACCGCGTAGCCGAAGTCGCGCACGCCGTGGTCCAGGAAGGCATTGTCGTCGAGGTTGATGAAGAACTGCGAGGTGGCGCTGTTGATCTGCTGGGTGCGCGCCATGGACAGATAACCACGCTTGTTCTTCAGCCCGTTGTCCGCCTCGTTGGTGATCGGATCCCGGGTGGACTTCTGGTTCATGTCGGTATCGAAGCCGCCGCCCTGGATCACGAAACCGGGGATGACCCGATGAAAGACGGTGCCGTCATAGAAGCCGTCGTCCACGTACTGGAGGAAATTCTCCACGGTGACCGGCGCATCCTCCGGGAACAGCTCGAGGGTGATATCCCCCTTGTTCGTCTCGAAAACAACCATTGTATCCCCTTCCTTTTCCTCATCGCCGGCGCTTACCAGACGCGCGGCCATCAACAAAACGGCGACGACGGGAATCGCCGCCAGCCACCACACCGAATGTCGTCCCCTGCTCATACTCCGCCCTCCTGCCTTGGCTCCTCCCCCGGCTGCGGCCAGGGCTCCATTTCAATCCGCCGGACCGCACGCCCGGCCACCTCGATGATGCCACCGTGACGGCGGCTGCCGTCCGCGGAAAACTCGAACCGGTACCAGTGCACCAGCCCCAGTCGGCCGTTGCGCCCACGCCCAAGCCGAGTACGCACCCGCACCAGGCTCTCGTCCAGGAACTGCAATCCCAGATCACGGCAGCGACGTGAGGCCCCGCGCCGCGCCTGCTCCTGGGCGGCCATCAGTGCGCTCCAGGCCAGCGCCAGTGCGCCCAGCACCAGCACTGCCAGCAACAGCCCCTCGCCGGTCATGCACCGCCCTCGTCACCGTTTTCCAGACGCGTCCCCTGGGCGGAGACCTGACGAATGCCGGAGGCCTGAAGGCCACCCTCCTTCACCGTCGACGCCACCACATCGAACTCGAAGATGCGATTGTGGCTGGGCAGATCCCCCGGTCGCACACCGCCCGGCAAGTCGCTGTCCCGGAAGAACGCCGATGCATAGGGTGACTGAGGATCACGGGTATCGGTAATCCAGAGCTGATCCGAGATGGTGGTGAGGAAGCGCATGAAACCGAAGCCATCGGGATTGTAGTGGTAGCAGATCCCGCGGACCCGCGAGCCCGGCTGACCCCAGGCCACTCCCGCCTCACCGCCGCGTGGCGGCAACAGGTCCGGCACCGTATACCCGGATACGAATACATCCGCCTCCCGCCGCAGGGCCTGGGAGACGTTGTCGAAGGCCAGCACCTCCACGCGGCAGCCCTGGTTCTGAAGCGCCCGGACCACCTGCACGAAATCGCCGTCGCCGGTGGCCAGCACCACCCGACCCAGGTTCCTGGACTGCAGCAAGGCATCCACCGCCATGTCCAGGTCGGCGTTGGCCTTGGCGTACGCATTGCCCTCGTCGTCGCGGTACCAACGGTAATTCTTGACGTTGACCTTGAAGCCGTATTCCCGCACCGAGGCGAAGAAATTGCTGGTGCCGTTGGCGTACTGACGCTCCCGAGCCGCGCGCTCGGCGTCGAAGATCATGTAGGCGTTCAGCCGCATGGGCTCGGCCTGACCGCGGCAGGCGAACCGGCGCAGGATGTCGTACTGCATACCGAAGCCGCCATTGATCTGGATATTAGCCGCATCGACGTACAGGCCGACTCCCAGAAGTGAAGCTGTCATACCGCGCTCGCCTCCCATGCATGCGGTGCAGGCGCCACACTCTACCCGATCAGGGCGCGTCGGACATCGCCCGGGGCGTGTCGCCGCCAAACGCCGCCGCCATGCGCCCGGCGTCGGGAGCATGCACGACGCCCTGCTCGGTCACCAGGGCGTCCACCAGCGCCGCCGGGGTCACGTCGAACACCGGGTTCCAGGCGCCGGCGCCCGGGGCCGCCACCCGCTGCCCGCCGAGGGACAACAGCTCCTCCTCGGCACGTGTTTCGATGGTGATGGCATCGCCGTCCGGCGTGGCCATATCCACCGTCGAACGCGGCGCCACCACCATGAAACCGATGCCGTGATGACGGGCGGCAATGGCCAGCGCGTAGGTGCCGATCTTGTTGGCCACATCGCCGTTGGCCGTAACGCGATCCGCACCGACGATCACCCAGCGCACCGCGCCGCTGCGCATCAAAGCCGGTGCCGCGCCATCGGCCAGCAGCTCCACCGGGATGCCGTCCTGCAGCAGCTCCCATGCCGTCAGGCGCGCACCCTGCAGCCAGGGTCGCGTCTCGTCGGCGAACACTCGCGTGATACGCCCCGTGGCCCAGCCGCTGCGAATCACCCCCAGCGCCGTGCCGAAGCCCGCCGTCGCCAGGGAGCCGGTATTGCAGTGGGTGAGCACGCCGCCGGGCTCGGTGATCAGCGCCGCGCCAAGCTCGCCCATGTGCCGGTTTGCCGCGAGATCCTCCGTGGCAATGGCCTCCGCTTCGGCCAGCAATACGGACGCGGGGTCAGCCACCTCGCCGTCCAGACGTGCGCGCTGGCGCTGCAGCGCCCAGCGCAGATTCACAGCCGTGGGTCGCGCCCTCTCAAGGCGCTCCAGCGCCGTATGCAGATGCCCGCGCCAGTTCGCCGGCGCCGCGGCCACGGCTTCCCGCGCCGCCAGCACCGCGCCGTAGGCCGCGGCAATGCCGATGGCCGGTGCTCCGCGCACCACCATGGCGCGAATGGCATCCGCCACTGCATCGGCGGAATCACAGCGCAGCCAGCGCGTCTCCGCCGGCAGCAGCCGTTGATCCAGCAACGCCAGGTGGTCGTCGGCCCAATGGACAGGACGGATGGTGTCGAAGTCGGTCATGGCTGGTGGTTCCGTTGGTGATACGACAGAGTTCAGGTGCCGTCCATCCGGTAGCAGTCATGGCGCATCAAGATGCACCCTACGGCCGGACAGGCCGCGATCCAGCGGGTCAGCGTGCCTCGCCCGGACGAAGGCTTCCATTGCCTACAAATCCGGCTGGTCACCATTGTCGCATACGCACCTTCGGGTGATGATGCGTAACCTTGAATTCAGGGTTACGTGGAGCGGACAAGGCCATGGAACAGATCGACACCCTCATCAATGCGCGCTGGGTCATTCCCGTGCAGCCCGCGAACACCGTGCTCAACCACCACAGCGTCGCCGTGCGGGACGGCCGCATCCTGGACGTATTGCCCACGGCGGACGCCAAAGCGCGCTACCAGGCGGAGCATGTCCATGACCTGAAGGACCATGCCGTCATTCCCGGGCTGATCAACGCCCACACCCATGCCGCCATGAACCTCATGCGCGGTATCGCCGACGACCTGCCGCTGATGACCTGGTTACAGGAACACATCTTTCCCGCCGAGGCCGCCCACGTCAGCCCCGAGTTCTGTCAGGATGGCGTCGAAGCCGCGGTGGCTGAAATGCTGGCCGGCGGTGTCACCTGCTTCAACGACATGTACTTCTTCCCCGAAGTAACCACCCGGGTTGCCTCCCGCGCAGGCATGCGCGTCACCGCCGGCATGATCCTGGTGGATTTCCCCACGCCATACGCCGACGGTCCCGACGACTACATCGAGAAGGGACTCGCGCTGCATGACGCCTGGCGCAACGACCCGCTGGTGAGCACGGCGTTCACACCCCACGCCCCCTACACGGTCAGTGAAGAGAACCTGAGACGGATCAACACCCTGGCCAACGAGCTGGAAGTGCCCGTGCACATCCACGTTCACGAGACCGCCGACGAAGTGCAGATGAGCGTCGACAGCACCGGGGAGCGCCCCCTGGCCCGGCTGGACGCCAACGACATGCTCAACCCGGGCTTCCTCGCCGTGCATATGACCCAGCTCACCGACGATGAGATCCGGCGCCTGGCGGAGACGGGCTCCCACGTCCTCCACTGCCCCGAGGCCAACCTCAAACTGGCCAGCGGCTGCTGCCCCGTGCAGAAACTCGTGGATGCCGGCGTCAATGTTGCCCTGGGCACCGACGGCGTGGCCAGCAACAACGACCTGGACATGTTCGGCGAAATGCGTTCGGCCGCCCTGCTGGGCAAGGTCGTCGCCGGCGACGCTGCCGCCCTGCGCGCCGAAGACGTGCTCGCCATGGCCACCATCAACGCGGCCCGGGCGCTGGGGCGCGACAGTGAAATCGGCTCGCTGGAGCCTGGCAAGGCGGCGGACATCACCGCCGTGGACCTGGGCGTGCTGGAGTCGCAACCCGTCTACCACCCGCTGTCACAGCTCATCTACAGCACCGGGCGTCATCAGGTCACCAACGTCTGGGTGGCCGGCCGCCAGGTGGTCCACAATCGCGAACTCCTGACCCTGGATCGTGACCGCATTCTCACTCGGCTGCACGCCTGGCAGGATAAACTCATGGTCAATGCGTGATAGAATAACCAGCAATCTGCCGGGGTTGATCCATCACTCCTGGCACCAGTCATAAGGGCAGCATGGAACATCGCATCAACGCCAACGCAGAGGAAATCCGCAAGTTCTCGGATGCGGCGAGTCGTTGGTGGGACCCCGAGAGCGAGTTCCAACCCCTGCATGCCATCAATCCGCTGCGCCTGGAATACATCCAGCGCCATGTGCCCCTCACCGGACAGGCAGTGCTGGACGTGGGCTGCGGTGGCGGTATCCTCAGCGAGGCCATGGCCCACCAGGGTGCGCGGGTCACCGGCATCGACCTGGGACGGGAATCCCTGGACGTCGCCTCCCTGCATGCACTGGAAACCGAAGCGGACGTCAGCTACCGGGAAATTGCGGTGGAGGCGCTGGCCGACGAGATGCCCGGCGCCTTCGACGTGGTCACCTGCATGGAAATGCTGGAGCACGTCCCCGATCCGGCTTCAGTGGTGGAGGCCTGTATCCGGCTGACCCGGCCCGGCGGGCACCTGTTCTTCTCCACGCTCAATCGCAACGCCAAGTCGTGGCTGTATGCCATCGTGGGTGCCGAGTACGTGCTCGGACTGCTGCCGCGAGGAACCCACGATCATGGCGCCTTCATCCGGCCCTCGGAGCTGGCAGCCTGGTGTCGGCGCAGCGGCGCATGCCTGGATGATCTCATCGGCCTGACCTACAACCCCGCGACCCGGGAATACCGGCTCACCGATAACACCGATGTCAACTACATGGCCCATTGCACGCGAACCGACGGAGGACAGGCGTGATGCTCTACACTCCCCCCGGTCCGGCGCAGGCAATCGCCAGCGGCTCCGCTCCGGCCGACGACGCCTCGGTACGTGCCGTGGGTAGCCGGCATCTGCAGCCCCCGGCTCTGGACACGGTGCTTTTCGACCTGGATGGCACCCTGCTGGACACCGCCCCGGACCTCATCGGCGCGGCCAATGAACTGCTGAGCGAAAACGGCCATCCGCAACTGCCCCCGGGCTTCTATGATCCAGTGGTGTCCCACGGCAGTGCTGCCATGATTGCCCGCAGTTTCGACCTGGCACCGGATGATCCGCGCATGGAACCGCTGCGCCAGCGCTTCCTGGCCCTCTACCGTGACCGGGTCAGCGAGCTGACCCGCCCCTTCGACGGCATCCTGGAACTGCTGGATGGGCTCGACGTCGCCGGCCTGCGCTGGGGAGTGGTCACCAACAAGCCGGGCTGGCTCACGGAACCCCTGCTGCGGGATCTTGACCTGGCCCGGCGGGCAGCCTGCATCGTCAGCGGTGACTCGGTCCTGCGCCGTAAACCCGACCCGCGGCCCGTCATCCACGCCTGCGAACTCCTGGATATCGCTCCGCAGCAGGCAGTGGTGGTGGGCGACGCCCGGCGGGACGTCAGCGCCGGTCGCCGTGCCGGCACGGCGACCGTGGTCGCCCTGTTCGGCTACATCACCGGCGAGGACAGGCCAACCGACTGGGGCGCCGACGGCCTTATCGGCCATCCCAGCGAACTCACTCGCTGGCTGACCCTGCCCTCTCCCCGCTGAGTGCGTCCGGCGCTCGACCAACAGCTTGGTCTTTCCTGAACCCCACCCCCGCAAAACTGCGGCGGGACGTTACAATCGGCGCCAGTTTGCGGGCAGAGCATTCACCGTCGCCGGAGACGCACCATGGACCCACTGGAATACTGCCGCCAGAAAGTGGCCAACCCCGGCTCGGCGATCTACTACGCCCTGCGCTTCGCCCCCGAGGCACAGCAAGACGCCCTGCTGGCAGTGCACGCCTTCTACGCCGAGGTGACGGAGATTCCCGACGAGATCTCCGATGCCGCCGTGGGCGAGGTCAAACTGAACTGGTGGCGCGAGGAGTTGCAACGGCTGTTCGACGGCCAACCCCGCCACCCCGTCAGCCAGGCCCTGGCACCAGCCATCGAGGCCCATGCCCTGCCCGCCGAGTCGTTCCGGGAGGTCATCCAGGGTACTGCCATGGATCTCAGCTACAACGTCTACCCGAGCTTCCGGGAACTGGCCGTGTACTGCCACCGCACCGGGGGCGGTCTTACCTCACTGCTCACCGGCGTCGCCGGCGCGGACAGCCCGGAGAGCGCGCGTTTCGCGCATGACCTCGGCATGGCGTTCGCCCTGCGCCGGCGACTGCTCAGCGTGCGCCGGAACGCACGGGCCGGCCGGGTCTACATCCCCGAGGACGAACTTGAGAGTGCCGGACTGCAGCGCGAGGCCCTGCTCCAGCAGCAGACCTCATCGGCGCTGCGAGGCGTGTTCCGGCAGCAGGCAGAACGCATTCTGGCCTTTCTGGACCAAGCCGACAGCCATCTCGCCGACACCGAGCGGGGACGGCTGCGCAGTGGTATCATCCTCGCCGCGCTGGACCGGGCGCTGCTCCGGGAGATGGCGCAGGACAATTTCCCGCTACTGGAACAGGGGTTCGAACTCACACCCCTACGGCGTTTGTGGATCGCCTGGCGCACAGCACGCCGCCAGCAACGGCTCAGCAGAAAGGCAGGGGCATGACTCAGGAACAGATACGGCGCGACGTCACCATCCCGCGGGACTACACGCCCGCCGACGACCTTCTGGCCGACCGGGTGGTACTGGTCACCGGCGCCGCGGCCGGCCTCGGGCGCGCCCTGGCGCTCGCCTGTGCCGCCCGGGGGGCCACCGTGGTCCTGCTGGACAAGGATCTGAAAAAGCTGGAGACGGTCTACGACGAAATCGAACAGGCGGGGCATCCCCTGGCGGCCCTGTACCCGCTGAACCTGGAGGGCGTGGGGCCGGCCGAGTACCTGGAACTCGCGTCGACGCTGGACCGGGAGTTCGGCCGACTGGACGTATTGATCCACAACGCCGCCATGCTGGGCGAACTCTCACCCATGCATCAGTATGACCCGGAACTCTGGGCGCGCACCCTGCATGTGAACATCAATGCGCCCTTCCTGCTCAACCAGGCATTGCTCGGCCTGCTGCAGCGCTCGCGACAGGGACGGATCCTGTTCGTCAGCGATCGCGCCGGGCGGCGGGGCCGGGCGTTCTGGGGCGCATACGGGGTGTCCAAGTTCGGCCAGGAAGGCATCATGGAGACGCTGGCCGACGAACTGGGAACGCGCAGCCTGGTGCGCACCATGAGCGTGGACCCTGGCGTGGTGAACACTGCTCTGCGGCGTCAGTGCTACCCCGGCGAAGACGCCGCGGCGCTGCCGCAACCGGAACAGGTGGCGCCGCTACTACTCTACCCGCTCGGGCCCGAAGGGCACGACCTTCAGGGCGCTCGGCTGACAGTGGCAGAGAACGATGGGACGGACGGGACGACATCATGATCAGCAACCAGACCACCGAGAAACGCTTCGGAATCCGCATGACGCTGCCGGAGGGGGATCCGCGGCGCGGCGAACATCTGCTGGGGCCCGACTGGGAGGCCTATCGCTGGTTCGCCACGGCGGAGGATCGCGATCGGCGGCTTGCCGACATGAAACAGCAACACCCCTACTACCAGCGGGGTGAACGGCCTTCGGTGCGATGCGAACCGGTGGATCGCTGACGGACGCTGCCGTCAGCTGCTACCCGTGGTTCCCTGCTGACGCGCCGTGTTATGGCGGATGCGGGCGAGCTGGCCGCGCAGTGCCTCGGGAATGGTCACCTCCGAGCCCAGCATCAGAACCAGGCGCCGGACGTCGTCGTCCTTGGCGAGAATGCGCTGGAACGCCCGCTGGACGCTGGGTTTCTCCAGTGCATTGTGGAAATCGCGAACCAGGTAGATGCCGTAGTGGCGGCTGGCGGCCACGTAGCCCAGCGCATCTGTAAGACTGCGAGTGTGGGGAATGAAAATCCGCTCGGTGCCCAGGCGGTAGAGCCCGTCATTAGGGGACCAGCCATACACGGCACGGCCCGTCGTCAGGGTCAGGCGCTTGAAGGCCTCGACCACGCGATCCGGCTCAGTGGTTTCGAGCACCGCCAGGCGGAACTCCGAATCAACGACTTTGTGCAGACTCTCGATCATGTGGCGGGATCCTTGGTTCTCCACGGCGTTCCATGCGCTGCGTCAGCGTAGCATGGAGAACTGAATCGGAACTATCCGTGACGGGCGTCACTGTTTGGCAAAATCACCCACCACGGATGCACGACCCACGGGGCAATCGCCATGCAACGGACACTCTCCGCACCGGGGGCGAGGCCGGCAGATACCATTGCCCAGCCGCACGATCAGAGCATGGTACTCGTTGAAGAGCCCGCTGTCTCTCGGTAGGCCGGCGTGGAAATGATCGGCAATCGCGCCGTAGGATTCGTCGCCGACCAGTACGCCCAGCCGGGTGAAGATGCGCCGGGTATAGGCATCCACGACGAACACCGGGCGCTGGAAGACATACAACAGAATGCTGTCCGCCGTCTCCTCGCCCACGCCGTTGACCTGCAGCAGCCGGCGCCGCAGAGCGTCGGTATCCCACCGCCGCCAGGCCTCCACCCCGCCATCGTCCAGCAGCACCGCCGTGAGGTTCTGCAGTCGCCGGGCCTTGATGTTGAAGTACCCGGCCGGACGAATCTGCTCGGCCAGTTGCCCCGCGGGCAACGCCATGATCGCCCCGGGCTCGAGCAGACCCGCCCCGCGCAGATTGGCGATGGCCCGCTCGACGTTTCGCCAGGCCGTGTTCTGGGTGAGCACGGCGCCGACCATCACCTCGTAGTCGGTATCCGCCGGCCACCAGTGCTGGTCGCCGAAGGCGGCGTGCAGGGTATCGAAGAGCTGCCGGAGCATCGGGCCGGTCACCGCCGCCGGGTCTGCTTCTTCCGCGGCCGTTGCGATGCCTTGCGCCCGGGTGGCTCTCCCGCGGGGCTGATGAGGGTGGTCGGGTCCAGATCCACGGCCTTGCACAGCCGGGTCAGCATCTCTCCCCCCAGGAAACGGACCTTGCCCCGGGGCAGATCCTGCGGCAGCCGCACGGGCCCGTAGCGCACGCGAATCAGCCGGCTCACGGTAACGCCCTGGGACTCCCACAGCCGCCGCACCTCGCGTTGCCGCCCCTCGCGGACGACCACGTGGTACCAGACGTTTTCGCCGGCGCCGCCCACCGCCTCCACGGAGTCGAACCGGGCTTCACCGTCCTCCAGGGTCACGCCGGCCAGCAGCCGGTCGATCACCGCCTGGTCCACGCTGCCGTAAAGCCGGCAGGCGTATTCCCGCTCCAGTTCCCATTTCGGGTGCATGAGCCGGTTGGCCAGTTCGCCGTCATTGGTGAACAGCAGCAGCCCCAGGGTGTTCAGATCCAGCCGGCCGATATTGATCCAGCGCCCCTGCCCCAGTCGGGGTAGATTCTCGAACACCGTGGGCCGGCCCTCCGGGTCGTTCCGGCTGGTCACCTCCCCCACGGGTTTGTGGTACATGATGACCTTGCGCCGCAGGCCCGTGAGGCGCTCGCGGGGGACGCGCTGTCCGTCCACGGCGATATGCTCGGTGCCGGTGACGCGATCGCCGAGGCCGGCAACATTGCCGTTCACGCGCACGCGGCCGTCGCTGATCCAGCCCTCGATCTCCCGCCGCGACCCCAGGCCGGCCCGCGCCAGCACTTTCTGCAATTTCTCGTCCTGCGTCTCGTCATTCATCGCGTGGCTCCGCGTCCGGTGTTGCGGCGGACGCGTCCGCCTCTTCCGGGAACTTGAGGTCCAGTTCCGGGTGAATGTCGTCCAGGTCGCGCAGCTCCAGCAGTGACGGCAATTCGTCCAGGCTGGCCAGGTTGAAATAGTCCAGGAACTGCCGCGTGGTGCCGTACATGGCCGGCCGCCCCGGCACGTCCCGGTGACCCACGCTGCGCACCCAGCCACGCTCCTGCAGCGTGCGCATGATATTGGTGTTCACCGAGACGCCGCGGATCTCCTCGATCTCGCCCCGGGTCACGGGCTGGCGGTAGGCGATAATGGCCAGCGTTTCCAGCAGGGCGCGGGAGTAGCGCTGGGGCTTCTCCTCCCAGAGCCGCGACAGCCAGGGCGCAAGCTCGGTACGCACCTGGATCTGGTAGCCACTGGCCAGGGCCTTGAGTTCGATGCCGCGACCTTCGTACTCCTTGTCAAGCTCCGCCAGAGCCGCCCGCAGACCGGCCTTGTCCGGCACATTGTTCTGGTCGAACAGGGTCTGCAGGTGATCCAGTGACAACGGTCCGCCCGCGGCAAGAAGCGCCGCCTCGACAATGTGCTTGAGCGGTGGTGCTGCCATTCCCTAGTGTCCTGCCCCGAAGTTTGGCGTGCTTTTCCCAGTGTCCTGGACACTAGCCTCTGGCACGTATGTGGATCGGCGCCAGCGGCTCCGACTGCACGACTTCCACCATGGCCGCCTTGATCAGCTCCAGCAGCGCCAGAAAACTCACCACCACGCCGGCGCGCCCCTCCTCCGCGTTGAGCAGCTCGGCAAAGCCGGTGAAGTGCTCGGCATCCAGCCGCGCCAGTGTCTCGGTCATGCGCTCGCGCACGGATAATGCCTCTTTCTGCACGTGATGGTGGGTGAACATTTCGGCACGGGTCATGACGTCCGCCAGTGCCGCCAGCAGCTCGCGCATGTCGACTTCCGGCTCCCGCCGCTGCGGCTCCACGTCCGGCGCTTCGGCGGCCGCGGGGAAGAAGTCACGCCCCTGGCGCGGCAGCGCGTCCAGTTCCTCGCCGGCGACCTTGTAGCGCTCGTATTCCTGCAGACGACGCACCAGCTCGGCGCGTGGATCCTCTTCCTCGTCCTCCTGCGCCGGTGGGCGGGGAAGCAGCGTGCGCGACTTGATCTCCGCCAGCACAGCGGCCATGACCAGATACTCGGCGGCCAGTTCCAGGCGCAGTTCCTTCATGAGATCGACGTATTCCATGTACTGCCGGGTGATGGCGGCAATGGGCACGTCGAGGATATTCAGGTTCTGCTTGCGGATCAGGTACAGGAGCAGGTCCAGGGGGCCCTCGAAGGCCTCCAGGAACACCTCCAGGGCGTCCGGCGGAATGTAGAGATCCCGCGGCAGCTCCTGCACGGGTTCGCCGCGCACGCGGGCGCTGGGCACTGCGCCCGGCTGTTCCTCCAGCAACCCGTCACTGTCCGCCGTATCCGTCAACGTCGCCCCGCTCCTTCAGGTTCTACCAGTACCGCAGGCCCATGAACCGGCGCACGTCATCCAGGGTTTCCCGGGCCGAGTCCCGCGCCTCTTCGACGCCGGAGGCGATGATGCTGCGCACTGTATCCGGATCCTCTTCGTATTCCCTGCCGCGCTCGCGGATGGGCCGCAGTTCCGCCTGCACCGCCTCGATCACCGGCTTCTTGCAGTCCAGGCAGCCGATGCCCGCACTGCGACAGCCGGTCTGCACCCAATCCCTGGTGTCGTCGTCGGAGTAGATCTTGTGGAAGTCCCACACCGGGCATTTCTCCGGCTCGCCGGGATCGGAGCGGCGCACGCGAGCGGGATCCGTGGGCATGGTGCGAATCTTCTGCTCCACTTCCCCGGGCTCGTCGCGCAGGGAGATGGTGTTGTGGTAGGACTTCGACATCTTGCGCCCGTCCAGCCCCGGCATGCGCGGGGAGGGCGTGAGCATGGCCCGGGGCTCGGGCAGTATGACCACGCCGCTGCCGTCCAGGTACCCGTACAGGCGTTCGCGGTCGGCCAGAGTGATGTTCTGCTGGTTGTCCAGTAGCGCCCGGGCCACTTCCAGGGATTCGGTGTCGCCACCCTCCTGATACTTGCGCCGGAGATCGAGGTAGAGCTTGTTGTTCTTCTTGCCCATTTTCTTTGCCGCCGCCAGCGCTTTGTCCTCGAACCCCGGTTCGCGGCCGAACTGGTGGTTGAAGCGCCG
>SKYZ01000250.1 GCA_007127625.1 Aquisalimonas sp.
CAGCCTCTACCGGGCGGGCTCAACGGCCCGCTGGGTCCCTCTCGCAATTTCATGGCCGCCTCCATGCCACCAATCCCAAGCGACCAGGCTTCGCCTGGCGCTCCTGAAGGTCCGCCCTACGGGGGACTCGCAAGGCCGTGTGGGAGCGACGTCAGTCGCGATCAATCCAGGCCGCGTCTACATCGCCCACAGGTCCATGAAGGTGTTCACCGGCATGTCCTCCAGGCGCCGCTGGTCGGCGCAGGCGTGGCGGATGCGTTCGGCCTGGCGTGGGGCGAACCGGGTGGCCAGCGCACTGTTGAACTTCTCCACCAGCACCGGGATGCCCTCGTCGCGGCGGCGGCGGTGGCCGATGGGGTATTCCACGGCCACGCGGTCGGTGCTGGAGCCGTCCCGGAAGAACACCTGCACGGCGTTGCCGATGGAGCGCTTGTCCGGGTCCAGATAGTCCTTGGAGAAGTCCTTGTTCTCCACCACCTCCATCTTGTCACGCAGGGCGTCGATGCGCGGGTCGGCGGCAACGGCGTCTTCGTAGTCGTCGGCGGTGAGGCGGCCGAAGATCAGTGGTACGGCGGTCATGTACTGGATGCAGTGGTCGCGGTCGGCCGGGTTGTCCAGGGGGCCGGTCTTGTCGATGATGCGCACCCCCGCCTCCTGGGTCTCGATCACGATCCTGTCGATGTCATCGATGCGGTCCTTCACCTCGGGATGCAGCGTCATGGCCGCCTCGGCGACGGTCTGGGCGTGGAACTCGGCAGGGAAGGAGATCTTGAACAGGATGTTCTCCATGACGTAGCTGCCAAAGCCCTGGCTGAGCTTCAGCGGATTGCCCTTGAACAGCACGTCGTTGAAGCCCCAGCCCTTGGCCGACAGCGCCGACGGGTAGCCCATCTCGCCGGTGTGGGTGATCAGCGCCAGGCGCACGCCGCGGGCGGAGGCATCCCCCGCCGCCCAGCTCTTGCGCGAGCCGGTGTTGGGCGCGTGGCGGTAGGTGCGCAGGCTGGAGCCGTCGATCCAGGCGTGGGAGAGCGCGGTGATGACGTCGCCCCGGTCACCGCCGAGCAGTTTCGTGGCCACCGCAGCGGTGGCGATACGGCAGAGCATGACGTGGTCCAGGCCGACGCGGTTGAAGCTGTTCTCCAGCGCGATCACGCCCTGAATCTCGTGGCACTTGATGGCGGCGGTGAGCACGTCCCGCATGAGCAGAGGCTCGTGGCCGTTGGCGATGTTGCGGCGGCTGATGTAGTCGGCCACGGCGAGTACGCCGCCCAGGTTGTCCGAGGGGTGACCCCACTCGGCCGCCAGCCAGGTGTCGTTGAAGTCCAGCCAGCGGATCATGGCGCCGATGTTGAACGCGCCCTGCACCGGATCGAGCTGGTAGGCGGTGCCCGGCACCTTCACGCCGTTGGCCATCTGCGCCTCCGGCACCACCGGCCCGAGCAGCTTGGTGCAGGCCGGGTACTGCAGCGACAGCATGGCGCAGGCCAGGCTGTCCATGAGCATGTGGCGGGCGGTGTCGTAGGCTTCGTCGCTGTCAATCGCGGCGTTGGCCACGTACTCGGCCATATCGACCAGTTCCCGATCCGGATCGGGACGCTTGGCGGACTTCGTACCGTCGGCTGCGCTCATCATCGGACTCCTCGTCGTACGCATGGATAGTCCGACTATAGTTCAGTGACGGCGCGGTCGTCAGTGCGGTGCCGCTACGATGCTGCGAACACATCTCCCGGCACCCGTACATGGCCCTCCATGAGCACGCGCGCGCTGCGGCTCATGCTCACTTTCGCCACGGTCCACTCGCCGTCTTCCTGCACCGCCCTGGCGCCCACGCGCAGGGTGCCGGAGGGATGGCCGAAATGGACACTGTCGCGGTCGCCGCCGCCGGCGGCCTGGTTGACCAGTGTGCCGGGGATCGCCGCCGCGGTACCAATGGCGACAGCCGCCGTACCCATCATGGCGTGGTGGAGCTTGCCCATGGACAGGGCGCGCACCAGCAGGTCGATATCCGCGGCGCGCACGGTCTTGCCACTGGAGGCCTGATAATCCTTGGGCGGGGCGACGAAGGCCACCTTGGGGGTGTGCTGACGGCTGGCCGCCTCGTCCACATGGTCTATGAGCCCCATGCGCACGGCACCAACGGCGCGGATGGTCTCGAACATCCCGAGCTGTTCCGGATCGCCGTTGATGGCATCCTGCAGCTCGGTGCCCGTGTAACCGATGGCGTCGGCGTTGATGAACACGGTGGGGATGCCGGCGTTGATCAGGGTGGCCTGCAACATCCCCACGCCGGGGACGTCCAGCGCGTCCACCAGGTTGCCGGTGGGGAACAGGGCGCCCTCGCCGTCGGCGGGGTTCATGAACTCCACCGGCACCTCCGCCGCCGGGAAGGTCACTCCGTCCAGCTCGAAGTCGCCGGTCTCCTGGACGTCGCCATTCACCATGGGCACGCGCCCGATGATGGTCTTCCGGATGTTGGCCTGCCAGATGCGCACCTCGGCCACGCCGTCGCGCGGGATGCGGGCAGGGTCCACCAGGCCGTTGGCGATGGCGAACGGCCCCACGGCGGCGGAGAGGTTGCCGCAGTTGCCGCTCCAGTCCACGAACGGCTTGTCGATGGACACCTGGCCGAAGAGGTAGTCCACGTCGTGATCCGGGCTGTCGCTGGCCGACAGGATCACCGTCTTGCTGGTGCTCGACGTGGCCCCGCCCATGCCGTCGGTGTGCTTGCCGTAGGGGTCGGGGCTGCCGATCACCCGCAGGAGCAGGTTGTCGCGAGTAGGGCCGCGTACCTGCGCGGCTTCCGGCAGGTCCTGCAGGCGGAAGAACACGCCCTTGCTGGTGCCCCCGCGCATGTAGGTGGCGGGGATGCGGATCTGGGGTTGAGGCGCCATGGCGTTGGTTTCCGTGGTCGGCGCCCGCCGCGCGGGGCGCGGACGGGCGATCCAGTCAGTTGCAGTTGTCGGGGTTACTGCTCGAGAGCAGTTGCGTTGGGATCCGATTCCAGGAAGTCCTTGGCGAAGCGCTGCAGGATGCCGCCGGCCTCGTAGATGGAAACCTCCTCGGCGGTGTCCAGGCGACAGATCACCGGGACCTCCACCCGCTCGCCGTTGGCACGGGTCACCACCAGCGTGAGCGTCGCCCCGGGCGCCAGCTGGCCTTCCACGTCGTAGACCTCGGTGCCGTCCAGGCCCAGGGTCTTGCGGGTGGTGCCCTCATGGAACTGCAGGGGCATCACGCCCATGCCCACCAGGTTGGTGCGGTGGATGCGCTCGAAGCCTTCGGCAACGATGGCCTCCACACCCGCGAGACGCACGCCCTTGGCCGCCCAGTCGCGGGAGGAGCCCTGGCCGTAGTCGGCGCCGGCGACGATGATCAGCGGCTGCTTGCGCGCCATGTAGGTCTCGATGGCATCCCACATGCGCATCACCTTGCCGTCCGGCTCCAGCCGGGTGAGCGAGCCCTGACGGACCTTGCCGTTGTCATCCACCGCCATCTCGTTCACCAGCTTGGGGTTGGCGAGCGTGGCCCGCTGGGCGGTGAGGTGATCGCCCCGGTGGGTGGCGTAGGAGTTGAAGTCCTCCTCCGGCAGACCCATTTTCGCCAGGTACTCACCCGCCGCGCTATCCGCCATGATGGCGTTGGAGGGCGAGAGGTGGTCGGTGGTGATGTTGTCGCCCAGTACCGCCAGCGGCCGCATGCCCTGCAGGGTCGGCTTGTGTGCCAGTGCGCCTTCCCAGTACGGCGGGCGGCGGATATAGGTGCTCTGGGGCCGCCAGTCGTAAAGCGGGCTCACCTGCACTTTGGCGTCGGTGGACTTCTTGAACATCGGGAAGTAGACGTTGCGGAAGTGCTCCGGTTTGACGGAATCCCGCACCATGGCGTCGATCTCGTCCTCGCTGGGCCACAGGTCCTTGAGGGTAATCGGGTTGCCATCGGCGTCATGGCCGAGCACGTCCTTCTCGATGTCGAAGCGCACCGTTCCCGCGATGGCGTAGGCCACCACCATGGGCGGCGAGGCCAGGAACGCCTGCTTGGCGTAGGGGTGGATGCGGCCGTCGAAGTTCCGGTTGCCGGAGAGCACCGCCACGGAGTAGAGATCCCGGTCGATGATCTCCTGCTGGATCGTCGGGTCCAGGGCGCCGCTCATGCCGTTGCAGGTGGTGCAGGCGAAGGCGACGATGCCGAAACCGAGATCTTCCAGATGCGACAGCAGGTCCGCCTCTTCCAGGTACAACTGCACCGCCTTGGAGCCGGGGGCAAGTGAGGTCTTCACCCACGGCTTGCGCTGCAGCCCGAGTTCGTTGGCTTTCTTCGCCAGCAGCCCGGCGGCGATGACGTTGCGCGGGTTGCTGGTGTTGGTGCAGCTGGTAATGGCCGCGATGATCACCGCGCCGTCGGGCATCAGGCCGTCGTCGCGCTCTTCCACCTCGCCGGCGATGCCGGCCTTGGTGAGATCGGTGGTGGAGACGCGCTTGTGCGGGTTGGAGGGGCCGGCCACGTTGCGCACCACCGAGGAGAGATCGAAGCGCAGTACGCGCTCGTACTCGGCGGTCTCCAGATCATCCGCCCACAGGCCCACGGTCTTGGCGTAGTTCTCCACCAGCTTGACCTGCTCCGGCTCGCGGCCGGTCAGCGTCAGGTAGTCCAGGGTCTGCTGGTCAATGTAGAACATGGCCGCCGTGGCACCGAACTCCGGGGTCATGTTGGAGATGGTGGCGCGATCACCCACGGTGAGCGCCTTGGCCCCCTCGCCGTAGAACTCCAGGTAGGACGACACCACCCGCTCGTTGCGCAGGAACTCGGTCAGTGCCAGCACGATGTCGGTGGCGGTGACACCCGGCTGCGGCTTGCCGGTAAGCTCCACGCCGATGATATCCGGCAGGCGCATGTAGGACGCGCGCCCGAGCATGACGCTCTCCGCCTCCAGGCCGCCGACACCGATGGCAATGACGCCGAGTGCGTCCACATGCGGGGTGTGGCTGTCCGTGCCCACGCAGGTATCGGGGTAGGCCACGCCGTCACCCGTCTGGATCACCGGCGAGATCTTCTCCAGATTGATCTGGTGCATGATGCCGTTGCCCGGCGGGATCACGTCGACGTTGTCGAAGGCCTTCTTGGTCCAGTCGATGAAATGGAAGCGGTCTTCGTTGCGCCGCTCCTCGATGGCGCGGTTCTTCTCGAAGGCGTCCTTCTCGAAGCCGGCATGCTCCACCGCCAGGGAGTGGTCGACGATGAGCTGTGTGGGTACCACCGGGTTGACCTTGGCCGGGTCCCCGCCTTTCTCGGCGATGGCATCACGCAGGCCTGCCAGATCCACCAGCGCCGTCTGGCCGAGGATGTCGTGACAGACCACGCGCGCCGGGTACCAGGGGAAGTCCAGATCCCGCTTGCGCTCGATGAGCTGCTTGAGACTGTCCGTGAGCCGGGACGGATCACAGCGCCGCACCAGGTTCTCGGCCAGTACCCGGGAGGTGTAAGGCATTCCGGCGTAGGCACCCGGTTTGATGGCATCCACCGCCTCGCGGACATCATAGTAATCCAGGTCGGTACCCGGCAGGGGCTTGCGGTAGTCGATATTCAGGACATCGGACATAGCTGAATGTACCTCAGGACACGCGGCAGGGCGCATACGCCCGCCGCAGAAGGGTTCTGCGCAAACCGGGGAGCCGGCAGGGACACGGCGCGGAAGCAGTCGTCATTGCGAGCCGCGCCGCGCATCCCTGTCATTGCGAGCGAAGCGAAGCAATCTCGACTCGACGCCACTGCACGGTGTCGGGAGATTGCTTCGTCGCTACGCTCCTCGCAATGACGGGGGTTGTTCCCGCCGCGGGTCCAGCCGCGGCGCCCCGTCGGGTGGTGCCGGTTTCAACCGCGCTGGTCGATGGGTTTGACTTCGCGCAGCTCCGGACCCACGTAATCGGCACTGGGCCGGATGATGCGGTTGTTCTCGCGCTGTTCCATTACATGCGCCGCCCAGCCTGTGAGCCGCGACATGACGAAGATGGGCGTGAACAGCTTCGTGGGAATGCCCATGAAGTGGTAGGCCGAAGCGTGGAAGAAGTCCGCATTGGGAAAGAGCTTCTTCTCGTCCCACATCAGTTGCTCCACCGCTTCGCTGACCGGGTAGAGCACCGTGTCACCCACGTCGTCGGCAAGCTTCTTCGACCAGGCCTTGATCACGGCGTTGCGGGGGTCGGACTCGCGGTAGATGGCGTGGCCGAAACCCATGACCTTCTCCTTGCGGTCCAGCATACCCTTGAGTTCCCGCTTCGCCTCTTCCGGTGAGGACCACTGCTCGATCATCTCCATGGCCGCCTCGTTGGCACCGCCGTGCAGCGGGCCGCGCAGGGAGCCGATGGCGCCGGTGACGCAGGAGTGCATGTCCGACAGGGTCGAGGCACACACCCGGGCGGTGAACGTGGAGGCGTTGAACTCGTGCTCGGCGTAGAGGATCAGCGAGACGTTCATCACGTCCGAATGCAGCTGGTTCGCCGGCTTGCCGTGGAGCAGGTGCAGGAAGTGGCCGCCGATGGAGTCGTCGTCGGTGTTGGGATCGATACGCACCCCGTCGTGGGAGTAGCGGTACCAGTAATTGATGATGGAAGGGAACACCGCCAGCAACCGGTCGGCCACGTCCTGCTGCTGGGAGAAATCGACCTCCGTCTCCAGGTTGCCCAGCATGGAGGCGCCGGTGCGCATCACGTCCATGGGATGGGCATCCCTGGGGATGCGCTCAAGCACCTCCCGCAGCGGCTGCGGCAGGTCGCGCATGCCCTTCAGGCGCTTGATGTAGGCGTCCAGCTGGCTGCGCGTGGGCAGCTCACCGTGGAGGATGAGGTAGGCCACCTCCTCGAAGCTGGTGTTGTCCGCCAGGTCGCGGACATCGTAGCCGCGATAGGTCAGCCCCGTTCCCTTCTGGCCCACGGTGCACAGGGCCGTCGCGCCCGCGGACTGCCCGCGCAGGCCGGCTCCGCCAACTTTCTTGTCTGTCATGGTGCGCCTCTCTCTCGGTTCTCGCTTGGATCCCGGTCTACTGCGCCGGGTTTACTTGTCTTTCCGGAACAGGGCATCGAGCTTGCGCTCGTACTCGTGGTAGCCCAGCACCTCGTAGAGCTCGTCCCGGGTCTGCATGGTGTCCACCACCTCCGACTGGGTTCCGTGCTCGCGGAGGCTGGCGTAAACCGTCTCGGCGGCCCGGCTCATGGCACGGAAGGCCGACAGCGGGTACAGCACCATGCCGGCACCGGCGTCACGCAGCTCGCCGGTGGTGAACAACGGCGTCTTGCCGAATTCGGTGATGTTGGCGAGCACCGGCACCGGCACGCGATCGGCAAAGGCCTTGAACTCGTCCAGGCTGTGCAGCGCCTCGGCGAAGATCATGTCCGCACCGGCCTCCACATAGGCATTGGCCCGATCCAGGGCGGCTTCCATGCCCTCGGAGGCGTAGGCGTCAGTACGGGCCATGAAAACGAACTGCTCGTCCTGGCGGGCGTCCACACCGGCCATGACGCGGTCCACCATCTCGTCCCGGGAGACCAGTTCCTTGTTGGGACGGTGGCCGCACCGCTTGGCCGCCACCTGGTCCTCCAGGTGGATGGCGGCGACGCCGGCGCGCTCCATCTCGCGGATGGTGCGGGCGATGTTGAAGGCGCTGCCCCAGCCGGTATCCACGTCCACCAGCAGCGGCACATCGGTGATACCAGTGATGCGGCGCGCGTCCTCCAGCACGTCGGAGAGCTGGGTAATGCCCAGATCCGGCAAGCCGTAGGAGGCGTTGGCCACGCCACCGCCGGACAGATAGATGGCGCGGAACCCGGCGCGCTCGGCGAGCAGGGCCGCGTAGGCATTGATGGTGCCGGCGATCTGCAGCGGGCGCTCGGCCTCCAGCGCAGATCGGAAGCGGGCACCGGCGGACGGTTTCTTGCTCATGTCACTGTTCTCCACTCAGGCGCACCAGGGTGCGACCCCGGACCTTGCGGTCCATAAGTTCCGCACAGGCGCGCGGAACATCGTCAAGGCCCGATTCGCCGGTGCAGATTGCATCGAAGTCCTCTGCGTGCAGCAGCTCCGCCAGGCGCTCCCAGATCTTCAGCCGCAGCGTCATCGGGCAGTACACGGATTCAATACCGAGCAGGTTCACTCCACGCAGGATGAACGGCATCACCGTAGTGTTCAGTTCAATGCCCTGGGCCAGGCCGATGGCGGCGACGTTCCCGAAAGGCCGGGTGGTGCGGGTGAGCCAGGTCAGCGGTTCACCCCCCAGGGCGTCAACGGCGCCAGCCCACTCAGCCTTCTCCAGCGGGCGCTTGCCGAAGTCCACCTGCGCGGGGTCGAGAATGTCGCTGGCCCCCAGGCCGCGCAGGTAATCCGCGGCATCGGCTTTTCCGGTCATGGCAGTGACCGCGTAGCCGGCGCGACTGAACAGGCGAGTGGCAAAGCTGCCCACGCCTCCGCTGGCACCCGTGATGACCACCGGTCCCTGGTCCGGGCGCTGGCCGTTCTGTTCCATGCGCACAAGGGCCATCGCAGCGGTGAATCCGGCGGTGCCCACGATCATGGCGCGGCGCAGATCCAGCTCGTCCGGCAAGGGCACAACCCAGTCGCCTCGCACCCGGGTGCGTTCGGCGTAGCCGCCATCGTGATTCTCGCCCATGCCCCAGCCGGTGACCACCACCTTCTGGCCCGGCTTGTAGCGAGGATCCTCCGAGGCCTCCACCGTGCCGGAGGCGTCGATGCCCGCGACCAGCGGGAACTTGCGGGCGATCTTGCCCTTACCGGTGACAGCCAGTGCGTCCTTGAAATTGATGCCCGACCAGGCAGTACGAATCTCCACCGCACCCTCGGAGAGATCGTCCAGAGTGACGTCATCGATCCGGGCGGTGGTTCCCTGTTCCGCCTCGTGAATGCGCAAAGCCTTGAAGGAACTCATACTTCACCCCCTGAACCGACATGGTGCGTTAGTCTAACCCAGCAGAGAATCGCTTCCCAAAAGACTTCACAATCAAAAGGATAGCGTGAAAAACGGGTCGTTGGCGGTATTTCCTGCGCCCGACCGAGCGCAAAGCCGCACCAGGAAGCCTTTTTTATTTTAATAGTGGCTGTCGTGGTCGATTGAGATTGCTCCGCGGCGGAGCGTGCCGCCGCGGAGCGTGTCCTGACTCAGTTGGCCTTGTGGATGGCGCGCTTGGACACGGACAGAGCCGCTTCATGCACGGCTTCGGACAGGGTGGGGTGGGCATGGATAATGCGCGCCAGATCCTCGGCGCTGGCATGGAACTCCATGGCCACCACCGCCTCGGCGATGAGTTCCGACGCCTGGGGCCCGACGATGTGGACACCGAGGATGCGGTCCGTCTCGGCGTGGGCGATGACCTTGACCATGCCGGCCAGATCTTCCATCGCCCGCGCCCGGCCCGTGGCACCGAAGTTGAAGGTGCCGCTCTTGAAGGGCACGCCGGCGTGCTTGAGTGCCTCCTCGGTACGGCCCACCCAGGCGATTTCGGGATGGGTATAAATCACCCAGGGGATGGTGTCGTAATTGACGTGGCCGGGCTTGCCGGCAATGCGCTCGGCAACCATGACGCCTTCCTCCGAGCCCTTGTGGGCGAGCATGGGACCGCGGACCACGTCACCGATGGCGTAGACGCCCGGCAGGTTGGTCTCACACTGCTCGTTGACGTTGACGAAGCCACGCTCGTCGAGAAGCAGATTGGCATCCTCGGAGAAAAGATCGCCGGTGCTGGGGCGGCGCCCCACGCAGACAACGAGCTTGTCCACCTGGATGCTCTGCTTGCCCTTCTTGTCCTCGTAGTGGACGGTGACATTCTTGGCCGTCTTGGCCTGGGTCACCCGGGCACCGAAGCGGATATCCAGGCCCTGATTCTTGAACTCCGCCTGGGCCGCCTTGGCCACGCGCTGGTCCACCGGCGGCAGGAACTGGTCCTGGGCCTCCAGCAGGGTGACCTTGGAGCCCAGCCGGCTCCATACGCTGCCCATTTCCAGACCGATCACACCCGCACCGATGATCCCCAGGCGCTTCGGCACCTCCTGGAACTCCAGGGCGCCATCGGAATTGACGATACGCTCGCCATCCAACGGGGCGGCATCGATGTCGATGGGGCGGGAACCCGGTGCCAGGATGATGTGTTCGGCCTGGTAGGTCTCCTGCTCGCCCTTGTGGCGGGTAACCTGCACCTGCTTGTTGTCCATGAGCTTGCCGTGGCCCTGAACCCAGGTGATTTTGTTGGCCTTGAACAACTGCGCAA
Source organism: Aquisalimonas sp. (assembly GCA_007127625.1). GTDB lineage: Bacteria > Pseudomonadota > Gammaproteobacteria > Nitrococcales > Aquisalimonadaceae > Aquisalimonas. The sequence goes on from SKYZ01000250.1 coordinate 10,266, forward strand.
TACCGCCGGTGAGGTCCTTCACCACCTTGTCCTTGCGCTTGATCATCTCCTTGACGTCCAGCTCCACGTCCTTGGCCTTGATGCCGTGGGCGGAGAGGGTGTGCGTGACCTTGTGGTACTGCTCCGAGGAATCCAGCAGGGCCTTGGACGGGATGCAGCCCACGTTCAGACAGGTCCCGCCCAGGGCGGGCTCACCGTCCTTGAACACGAAGTTGTCCACGACGGCGGTGCTCAGTCCCAGCTGTGCCGACCGGATGGCGGCGACGTAGCCGGCGGGCCCGCCGCCGATGACGATGACGTCGAAATTCTTGGACATGAAAAACTCCCGATGTTGGTTGAGGAACGGCGCGGCTCAGACTTCGAGCAGCAGACGCGCCGGATCCTCGATGCATTCCTTGAGCGCCACCAGGAAGCTCACAGCCTCCTTGCCGTCGATGATGCGGTGATCATAGGACAGCGCCAGGTACATCATGGGCCGCACCACGATTTCACCGTTCTCCACCACGGGCCGCTCCTGGGTCTTGTGCATGCCCAGGATGGCGCTCTGCGGCGGATTGAGGATCGGTGTCGACAGTAGCGAACCGAAGATGCCGCCGTTGGTGATGGAAAAGGTGCCGCCAGTGAGCTCGTCCATGGTCAGTTTGCCGTCCCGGGCGCGCTTGCCGAAGTCGACGATGTTCTTCTCGATCTCGGCATAGCTCTGGTGCTCGGCGTTGCGCAGCACGGGGACCACCAGGCCACGATCGGTACTTACGGCAATGCCGATGTCCTGGTATCCATGGTAGATGATGTCGGTGCCGTCGATGGAGGCATTCACCGCCGGATACCGCTTGAGCGCCTCGCAGGCCGCCTTGACGAAGAAGCTCATGAATCCGAGCTTGATGCCGTGGGTCTTCTCGAACTGCTCCTTGTAGCGATTGCGCAGGTCCATGACCGGCTTCATGTTGACTTCGTTGAATGTGGTCAGCATGGCCGCGGTCTGCTGCGCCTCCACCAGTCGCTCGGCGATGCGCTGCCGCAGGCGGGTCATGGGAACCCGGCGCTCGGAGCGCTCACCTCCGGCGGCAGCGGGAGCACTGCCCACCGGTTCCGGCTCCGCCTCCTTGGCCTCCCGGGAAGGATCCCGTGCCGGCGGTGTCGGCGGCTGCGCGGCCTCCGGCGCGGGAGCCGGCTCGGCGCCCCCCTCCAGATGGGCGAGCACGTCTTCCTTCGTGATCCGACCCCCCGGGCCGGTCGCCTTGATGGTCTGCGGGTTGAGGTTGTTTTCCATCACAAGGCGACGCACCGCGGGACTGAGTTCGGCCTCGTCCACGGCCGACGCATCCGCGCTGTCCGGTTCCTCGGACCGGGTGCCGGCGGGCTGCTCCTTCGCTGCCGGCTCGTCATCGTCCTTCGGGACGGCAGGCGCGGCCTCGGACTGCGATTTGCCCCCACCGGCGGCGGCGCCCTGTTCGTCCAAGCTGCCAATGACCTGATCGGCCATCACGGTCTCGCCCTCGCCGGCCTGGATCTCGCCGAGCACCCCGTCGGCCGGCGCCGGCACTTCCAGCACCACCTTGTCGGTTTCGATATCGACGAGGTTCTCGTCCCGGGAGACGGCATCCCCGGGCTGTTTGTGCCAGGTGACGACGGTGGCTTCGGAGACGGACTCCGGGAGCGGCGGTACCTTGATTTCGATGCTCATCCAGTGCCTCGCTTGTTATTGATTCCGGTATTTCCGGACGGAGCATGACCGGGCTGGCGAGCGCCGGCCAAGATGTATGCGCGGCCTGCCTCCGCAGTAGCGTAGCAGGCCGCGTTGACGCATGGGCGTCAAAGGGTCAAAGCGTCCTCCACCAGCTTGCGCTGCTGCTCATGGTGGATCTTCGGATACCCCACGGCCGGCGACGCGGAGGCGGGACGACCCGCGTAGTGCAGTTCCTGCGTCTCCTTCATGCAACGGCGGAAATGGTGTTGGCTGGAGTACCAGGCCCCCTGGTTCTTGGGCTCTTCCTGGCACCAGACCACCGTTTTTGCCTTGCCGTAGCGGCGGCGCAACAGGGCCGCAAGGTCGTTCTCCGGGAACGGGTAGAGCTGCTCGACCCGGACGATAGCGATGTCCTTGAGCTCGCGGTTGCGGCGTTCCGTGAGCAGATCGTAGTAGACCTTGCCGCTGCACAGGACGACCTTGCGCACGTCCTTGACCTTGATGTCGTCGATCTCGTCGATGACGTTGTGCCAGTGCCCCTCGGTGAGGTTCTCCAGCGCGGAGGTGGAGAGCTTGTGTCGCAGCAGACTCTTGGGGGTAAAGACGACCAGGGGCTTGCGGTAACGCCGGAGCTGCTGGCGACGAATCATGTGGAAGAACTGCGCCGGCGTCGTCGGCACGCACACCTGGATGTTGTTGTCCGCGCACAGCTGCAGAAAGCGTTCCAGTCGAGCTGAGGAGTGTTCCGGGCCCTGGCCCTCGTAGCCGTGAGGCAGGTACATGGTCAGCCCCGACAGGCGGCCCCACTTGGTCTCGCCCGAACTGATGAACTGGTCGATGACCACCTGGGCGCCATTGACGAAATCGCCGAACTGCGCCTCCCAGATCACCATGGTCTGGGGATCGTTGGTGGCGTACCCGTACTCGAAACCGAGCACCGCCTCCTCGGAAAGCAGGGAGTCGATGACGACGAAGTCGCCGGGCTCGGTGGTGATGTTCTTCAGCGGCACGTAGGTGCTGCCGTCCTGGGCGTTATGGAGGACCGCATGCCGGTGCGAGAAGGTGCCCCGGCCACTGTCCTGGCCGGTGAGACGGACCTTGTAGCCTTCGCGGAGCAACCCCGCGTACGCCATGGTTTCGGCGAACCCCCAGTCCATGGCCAGCGCGCCCGCACCCATCTTGCGGCGGCTTTCCATGATTCCGGCAACACGGGGGTTGAGTTCGAAGCGGTCCGGGAGCTGTTGCAGCGTGTCGTTGAGCTCCCGCAGGACCTTTGGCGACAGGTTGGTGTCCACCGGGTCGTCCCAGTTGCCCTGGAAATAGGTGTCCCAGTCCACGGCATAGTCGTTGCGCACGCCGGTGAGGATGTGTGGCGCAACCACTTCCTCGTTATCCAGCGCATCGCGGTAGTCGCGACCGATGGTGTCCAGATCTTCGGCGGCGATGACGCCACCCTCCACCAGGCGCTCGCCGTAGAGCTTGCGCACGGTGGGGTGCTTCTTGATCTTGCTGTACATCATCGGCTGCGTTGCCGCCGGCTCGTCGGCCTCGTTGTGACCGTGACGCCGGTAGCAGATCATGTCGATGACCACGTCCTTGCGGAACCGTTCGCGGAAATCCAGAGCCAGTTGGGTTGCGAACACCACTGCCTCCGGGTCGTCGCCGTTCACGTGGAAAATCGGCGCCTGCACCATCTTGGCGACCTCGGTGCAGTACAGGGTGGAGCGAGAATCCAGAGGATTGGAGGTGGTGAAACCGATCTGGTTGTTGATGATCACGTGCACGGTGCCGCCGGTGTAGAAGCCACGTGCCTGGGAGAGCTGGAACGTCTCCATGACCACACCCTGGCCGGCAAAGGAGGCGTCGCCGTGGATGAGTACCGGCAGCACCTCCTCGCCCCAGCGATCGTGGCGACGCTGCATGCGCGCCCGCGCCGAGCCTGCCACCACCGGGTTGACGATTTCCAGGTGCGAGGGGTTGAAGGCCAGGGCCAGGTGCAGGGCGCCGCCGCCGGTCTGGAGGTCGGAGGAGTAGCCCAGGTGGTATTTGACGTCCCCGGAACCGGCGTTCTCCAGGTTGAAGTTGCCCTCGAACTCCTGGAACAGCTCCGCTGGAGACTTTCCGAGCAGGTTGATGAGCACGTTGAGGCGCCCGCGGTGGGCCATGCCCATCACCATCTCCTTCACCCCCTGACTGCCACTGCGCTGAATGAGCTCGTCCAGCAGGGGGATCAGCGACTCGCTGCCTTCCAGGGAGAAGCGCTTCTGGCCCACGTACTTGGAGTGCAGGTACTTCTCGATGCCCTCTGCGGCGGAGAGGCGTTCCAGGATGGTGCGGCGCTGATCCTGCCTCAGATCGGGCTCACCCTGTACCCGCTCCAGGCGCTCCTGGATCCAGCGCTTCTCGCGAGTATCGGTGATGTGCATGTACTCCGAGCCGATGGTCCCGCCATAGGTCTTCTTCAGGAAGGCGATGATGTCCCTGAGCTTCATGCGGTCAGCGGTGAACAGCGAGCCGGTGTTGAATTCGCTGTCCATGTCGGACTCGGTGAGGTTATGAAAGGCTGGATCCAGATCCGGCACCCGATGGGACTCACGCAAATCCAGGGGATCCAGGTTGGCAGCCTGGTGGCCGCGGATGCGCCAGGCGTTGATCAGCCGCAGTACCGCGGCCTGCTTCTCCGCGGCATCCGGCGACAGGCCACCGGCGGCGCCGGCGGCAGGCGCGGCCCCGCCGTTGCGACGCGCCATGCGCACAAATTCCTCGCGCACCTGACTGTGGGGCACTTCCCGGGTCTGTCGAGGCTCGGCGGCCTCGAGCCCCTGGAAATAGGCGCGCCATTCGGCGGGCACCAGCGTCGCATCCTTGAGGTATTGCTCGTAAAGATCCTCGATGAAGGCGGCGTTGCCACCCGCCAGATAGGAACTGCTGAGCTGCTGTTGAAACGAGCGCTTCATGTCGTATCACCTTCGCCATGACGGCGGCTGGGTAGGCGGCTGGATCGAGAAAACGGGGGCAAGACGGCGGCGGGCCGTTGATTGGAGGGTACGCGGATACTGCACTGCGCCGGCGTGGCGGAGCGCCGCGGCAGCGGGTCAGCGCAATTGTCCGGGAAACGTCCCATATCGCCAGTTGTTCCGGAAGCAAGAGTGCAACGGTTGAATGGAGCGCCCGACTGCACGGGGACTCACCAGGAAACGAGAAACTTACGTAAGGGTAAGTTTTCGCACTCAACCGTTTCGAGCGCTCAAAATAACGCGGGGAGGTGCAGCAAAGCAACTGCCGGAAGCCCCTGCCCACCACATCGGGCACGTTCCCATATCCGCCCAACAAGTCCATCATGGAGACGTGTGGTAACGTAGACATGGAAAAGCGCGACGGTCCCCGCGATGCACACCCCCACACTGCTGGACGTCCCGGCGATTGAATCCGAGAACGGAGAATTCTCCCGCCTGACGCAGGAACAGCTCGCCCAGTGGCTGCGGGACCTTCCCCGGGGCAATCCCGACGCCTGCGCCGAGATCCTGCTGGACAGCATGCGCGGGATGAACCGTTCACCAGTGCGCAGGCTGTCCCGTTTCCAGCTGGCCGAAGCACTCCGCCCGGTGGTCAACGATATCGCCGAGACTCTGGTGAAGCGCTATCGGGCCGTGGGTCTGCCCCTGTCGAGGGAGGAGGCGACCCAGGCCGAGTCGGTCAGCAGTCTGTATCACGAGCTCACCGTCGGTTTTCGTCACGCCGTCAATGACCTGATAGGCGGTCGCCGGCTGCCTCGCACCGAGGCGCAGATTGCCATCCAGCGGGCACTGCTCACCCAGGGCCGCGCACTGCTCGAGGCCTACCGCATCTACATGCCGGAGCCCCGGGGTTTCTGGCAGACGCTGCATACCCTGTACGCCAATGCAGAGGCGCTGAAGCTGCAGGCGCTGCCCATCGAAGGCACCCGTGACAGCGACGAGACGGCACTGTCGATCAAACAGGCCTACCTGCGCGGCGTGATCCTGTCCCTGGCCAACCCCTACCATCTCATGCAGGAGGAGGCCGAGGAGCTCTACCGGCGCATCGGCCGGTGGGTCCACTTCGCGCGTCTCGGCCGTCCGCCTGCAGGAAGCCGGCTGGGTGGCTCCTTCGTCCTGGACCTGGCGTGGGATTTCCCGCCCCGCTACGTTGCCCAGCAGCACGGCAACAGCATTCCGGTGAAAGACCCACGGATCCTCGAACTGGGCCAGCTGGTGACCACCCTGGACCAGCAGATCGCCCAGCTCGACGAAAACATCCGTCACGGCCGGCATACGGGCACCCTGTCCCAGCGGCTGCAGCGAAACATGTACCAGCGTTTCCAGGACGCCCTGGGCGGACGTCAGGAACGCACATCGGAGCGCCGCCCCACCATGGCCCGGATTCGCCTGGTCGAGGGCCTGGCCGGCTGTCACTTCATGCTTAACGGCCAGCAGCCCTTCCAGCCCGAGAACGATGAACTGCGCTGGCGCCGCAGGATCGCCGAGGCCTCCCGGGGCGGCCGAGGCCTGGAACTCGCCGCCGACGAGGACCGGCAGCCACCCGCCTCTACCAGCCAGCGGACAGCCCACTTCGATGCCTTCGACGCCGTGGCCGACGACATCTGGGCCAGGGCCAACCGGATCGACGCCCGCGGCGAGAACGACGCCACGGACAGCGACCCCACCGTGGTCAGCGCAACCTTCAGCCGCAAGAATCAGAGCGCGGGCGGCATGGCCGTGTTTCATCCACGGCACTGCCCGCTCAAGACCCGGGTGGGGGACCTGGTTGCCCACAGCGAGCCGGATGCAGACGACCGCCCGGCCAACTGGCAGCTGGCCACTGTGCGCTGGTTGCGCACCCGCAGCGAACAGGGGCTGGAGATGGGCCTGGAGTTCCTGGCGGAGGACGGCCACGCCGCCGCCAGCAAGGCCGTCAGCGGCCCCGGCACCGGTTCCGCGTACATGCGCACGCTGATCGTTCCCCGGGTCAACCCGGTGATAGCCTCGGCAACGCTGATTACACCCGCCAATGTCTACGATGTCGGTACGCGCCTGGCCCTGAACCTGGGTGAGCTCACCATTCAGGTCCAGCTCACGGAGATGCTGGAAAGCACCCGGGTGTACGGTCACTTCCGCTACCGCGTGCTACCGGCCGGGGACGGACCGCGCTGACCTCACCCCTGGCCAGGCGCTGCCTCAGGATCCAGTGGAATCCGTCTCTTCTTCCGGCTCCTGCACGCCGTACCACCTGGACAGCCACAGTCCCAGTTCGAATAGCAGCCAGACGGGGATGGCCAGCATGACCTGGGAGATGATGTCCGGCGGCGTCAGCAGCATGCCGCCGGCGAAGGCGGCGACGATCACGTAGGGCCGCTTGGACGCCAGATTCGCACGCGTGGTGGCACCCGTACGGATCATCAGCATGGTGGCGATGGGCACCTCGAAGGCGAGACCGAAGACCACCAGCATGGTCAGCACGAAGCTCAGGTACTCGCTGATATCCGGCTGGTAGCTGACCCCCAGAGGCGCCACACCGGCGAAGAATGGGAACACCAGCGGCAACACCACGAAGTAGGCGAACAGAGCGCCGAAGTAGAACAGCAGGGTGCTGGAGATCATCAGCGGCCACACCAGCGAGCGCTCGTGCCGGTACAGGCCCGGCGCCACGAATGCCCACAGCTGGTAGAGAATGAACGGCATGGCCACGAACAGTGCCGCCACCAGCGAGAGCTTCATGGGGATCAGAAACGGCGAGGCCACCTGGATGGCCAGCAGTTCGCCGTCGGGCAGCACCCGGCGCAGGGGTGTCGCCACGAACGTGAACAGGTGGTTGTAGAACGGATAGATGCACAGGAAGGCAACCAGAATGGCCGCCAGGGCCCGCATCAGGCGCGTACGCAGTTCCAGCAGATGACTGAGGAACGGGCGATCCTCGTCGAACTCAGGTATTGCCATCGTCGCCCTGCCTGCGTTCGCCGTCCTTCTTCACCCCGTCGGTCTCCGCCACCACGGGCGCGTCGTCGTCGGCGATGGAGCGGGGCGCATTGCCGGTCGCTGTACCGGTGGAGTCAGCACCAGACTTGCCCTGACGCCGTGATGACGTCGCGCCACTGCCGCCCGACTTGCCCTCCACATCCTTCATGACATCCTCGTCGAGCCCGACGTCGAGATCCTTGCGGAAGTCACGCTCCGCCTGCTTGAGCTCGTCGAGGCGCGCTTCCCGCTCGATATCGCGGCGCA
>SKYZ01000284.1 GCA_007127625.1 Aquisalimonas sp.
GAGCTGCAGCGTTTCCCGCTGTTCGGGATGTCCCAGGGGGCCGCGGTGGCCGTGGAATACACCGCCCGGCACCCCGAGCGGGTCGAGCGGCTGTTGCTCTACGGCGGTTTCCCGCTGGGCTGGCACGCGGCGCCGGACGACCTTCGCCGGCTGTGGGCGGCCCTGCAGGAACTGGCCGCGCTGGGTTGGGACGTGGAGCACTGCGCCTTCCGGGAGATTTATGGCCGCCTCTTCGCCCCGGAGAGCGATGCCAGCCAACGCGAGTGGTTCGCTGATGTCGCGCAGAAAACCACCTCCGGTGAGGCCGCAGCCCGAACCATCGAGATGCTTGGCAGGGTGAATGTCCTCTCCCGGCTCAGGGAGGTACGCTGCCCGACCCTGGTCATTCACCCCGAACGCGACGCAGTGATTCCCCTGGAGGCTGGTCGGACCCTGGCCGACGGCATCCCGGGGGCCGAGCTGGCCATTCTCGACAGCTGCAACCACATCCTGCTGGAGCACGAACCGGCGTGGAAGCGCTTCCAGTCCCTGGTGAACGGCTTTCTGCCAGGAACCGCGCCCCCTCCCTGTCCATTGCCGGACGGCGAGCACCTCACGCGACGCCAGCAGGATGTGCTGTCGCTCATGGCCGAGGGGCTGTCCAATCACGAGATTGCGGAGCGACTGGGTATCGGCGAGAAAACCGTGCGTAATCACGTCAGCATTATCCTCGACAAGCTCGGCGTTCACTCGCGGGCGCGTGCCATCGTTCTGGCGCAACACCACCCGCAGCAGTCCCGCTCCTGACCCGGGGCGAATGTCCCGACTGCCATCACCCACGCCCCGCCAGCGTAGGACATCCGCCTCATGTTCCACAGTGGCCTTACGCGCACTCTGGCATTGCACATCAAAGCAACGCGGGAGGACGCGTCAGGGCCCTTGGACCCACCCCTACTGGTCGGGTGGTCCCTGGCGAGGGCGCTGACTGCAAGTCAACAGCCAACCAGGAGAAGGACCATGGTCAAGACAGCATCCAGCAACATCATCGGCTGCATAATGGCATTCGGCGTCTTGTTCGCCGCCTGCGCACACGCATCATCTCAGGAGTCGGAGAAGAGCCTGGAGGCCTCGAGCGACGTCCAGGAGACGGAGGTGTGCTTTACTGTGCAGAACCCTGGGGATTCGCACGACTCCCGGGTAAGCGGCACCCTCTTTCACACCGAGCACTACACGAGCACATCGACCGCGCTTTTCCTGCTACACGGTATGGTCGCGGAACGAAGCGTCTGGAGCGGCGGGGGGGCCGAACTATCGGGCCTCCCGTCCATGGCGACACTCTTGGCAAAGGAGGGCTACGGCGTGTTCGCCATTGACCGACTCGGACACGGCGAGAGCCCCTACGACGGCAGCGGCTTCGAGCTTACCTCTGATGGAGCCGTGGAACGGGCCCACCAAATGGTTCAGCAGATCCGTTCCGGCGATTTCGACGTCTCGGCCGGAGGCTGCAACGACCGGGAAGCCAGTACCGATCTGCCCGGCGCGGAGAACGTCGTGCTGATGGGTGCCAGCTACGGAGGCATACTCTCCTCCGCCTACGCCACGCGCTACGACGATATCGATGGTGTCGTGCCGATGGTCGTCAGTAACCAGGGCCTCTCCTTGCGCTTTCGGGAACAAATTGACGAGTTCATTCTCCCGCAAGCCGAGCAAGGCGAAGACTACGTGAACTTTTTCGCGACGAACGAGGATGGCTTTTCACACGACTGCGAAGAACTGATGATGTATCAAGGGGGTACCACGCCTTCTCATCACGAGCGCATTTGCGGGCAGGAGTACTACGGGAACCTGGAGGAGAGGACCACACCCTCGGGCGAGTTTACGTCAGCAGCAGAGATGATGGAGCAGACGACGGAGGATATCGGCAACGTCGGCCCGACGCCCGCGCTCCTCGTCTTCGCGGACCGGGATGCCATGTTCACGTCCGCTGAATGGCGTGGCCCCGGCGGGGACGAGCCAGATGTCGTGACTCCGGAAATCGAGATGTGGGAGAGCTCGTGCAACTGCGACGTGTCCGTGGTCTTTCAGGAAGACGCTGGCCACGCCGCCTGGTTTCACGAATCCGCCCGAGACGTGGTTGACGATATCACCGACTGGCTCGCGAGCCACGGCCTATGATCGAAAAGAGAGCCATCATCCCAGTATGGGATGGTGGCTTCTGCGCAGTCCGGACCGGTAGTCGGAAGGGTCGGTGCAGGCTGTTCCCAGGCCCCGGGGGACTGTCCTGAAACGGCGCCAGACTAAAGTGCACCCGGCTGCTTTTCGGCGACGCTCCAAACCCTCGGTGAGCCCAGGTGTTCCGAAGCGCCAGATGGTACCTCAGGGCCTGACGCGCAGGTTCAGGGAACTGCATGACCCTCCAGAAACCCCTGCACCAAGGCAAGCACGTCGCTCTGCCGCTCCCGGTGCGGCACATGACCGCAGCCCGCCAGGAGTTCCATCCGGGCGGGGCCGCTAACGCCCTGGGTGATGCGGCGCGGGAACGCCTCCGAACCATACTCGTCGACACCCCCGTGAATGGCGAGCACCGGGCAGTGCACCCGGTTCAGATACGGGTCCAGGGACCAGTCCCGGAATGCCGACGAAAGCCACACCTCCGTCCATGCGTCCAGAACCCAGCCGGCCTTGTCACCGTGCCACTTCTCCAGCCGGGAGAACTGCGCCGCATCCCGGAAACCCTCCCTGGCCGCGCGAATCCCCGCAAGCGTGCGTTCCTCAACGAACGCCTGGGCCGCCTCGGTGATGACGGCAACACAGCTGCCGTCCTGGGCGGCAGCCGCCAGTGCCATACCACCACCCACGCTGTGGCCGAACAGGACATGGGCGTCCAACCCGAGCGCGCGCACCAGCGCCGGCAGATAGACCTCCGCCTCATCGTCGATGAATCCAACCGTGAGCTGCTCGGTTCGCTGGGACGAGGCCCCGAACCCCAGACGGTCATAGGCGATGACAGCCCGCCCCGTGGCGGCAGCCAGCGCCTCCGGGAACTCCCGCCACTGGGCCACGGAGCCCAGGGAGTCGTGCAGCAGGACAACAGGGGCGCCGTGCGGCGTGTCCGGGCACCACTCGCGCGCGAACAGGATGTCACCCGGGACCTCGACCCAGTGTTCTCGGCTATCCACGGCGAATGCCATGCTCCTCCACCAGGCGCCGGAGTTCGTCCACCGCCGTGTCCTTGTTGGTGGTCACGGGGTCCGGCGTGGTGAATTCCTCGACCGGCTTGCGTGATGAAGTCATAAATCCCTCCGTTGAATCGTTGGCAAAAGCGAAGTCGATTGCAGTGACGTTCTCAAATACGGGCATTCTTGAGAAAGTGAGAGAGGTGGGCCCGAGGGGCTGGACAGGGATGAGGCCAGTTCAGTGACGCCTTCTGACGTGGGCTGCCCCAAAGAGCCAAGGAGCAGAATGGAGAAATAAGGACCTCGGTTGACTATAGATCATCGAATGAAGGGCAATCCGGTACCACATTAGTGGTATGATGCGGCGGACGTCACGCTGCCGACCCGACAACAACTCGCTGACGATCATGATACGACTGCCCCCTTCACCTTGTAACGAGCTGTGGTTGCTCCCTCCCTGGGTATCTGGAGACGCACGATGAATTCCATGAACAACCTGGAATCCGCAACCGGCTCCAGGGACTGGAAGGACGTATGTCGGCATGTCATGGATTATGCGTCGGACGCGATCCTTATTGCAGATAGCAACGGCTGCGTTATTCAGGCGAACCGCCGTACGTGTGAACTGATAGAGCGGAACCGGCATGAATTACAGGGGGCACGCTCCATCGACCTGGTGTGTCCGGCGGATCGTCCTCGCTTGACTAACGACCTGAGCCGACTGGAGGAGGGAATTGACCTGTTGACCGTCGTGTCATTCCCGACCACGGATGGCCACGAGATCCCAGTAGAGATATCCGCGACCAGTGTCTATGACCGCGACGCCGATGAGCTGCTCTTCGTAGCTATCCTTAGAGACCTAAGGACCCGGCACGCGGAAGAGCAATCACGACTACGCCAGCACGAAGAGCAACGGAATGCAATCGTCAGGGAAATTCATCACCGGATCAAGAACCACTTGCAGGGTTTGCTAGGCCTCATCTGCAGGGAGAGTGAGCGGAATCCGGACGGGGCCTATCTGTTCCGGGATATCTCGACGAAAGTCAACTCCATTGCGGTGGTGCACGGCTTGCAGGCAAGCCAACAACGCGACGCGATCAATCTCTGCGACCTCGTCACCACGGTTTCTGCGCTGAATGAGGAGGTCCGCGGAATGCCTGGTCGCGTAACGCCGTCGGTGGAGATCCCCGAGCGTGCCCTGATTCGGGAATCCGAGTGCGTGCCGGTCGCCCTACTGATGAATGAAGCGATCGGTAACGCCATCAAGCACTCTCGAACCGAGGATGACCCCGTCACCGTGAACTTAGCGGGTGACGGCCGTGAGGGGTGGGCAACCGTAACCATCCGAAACGCCGGATCCCTGCCGAATGGGTTCGACGAGACTACCTTCTCAGGCATTTCCTCGGGTCTCGGCCTACAGAGGGCCTTGCTGCCAGCAACAGGAGCGTGGTTCAGCATCCGCAACGACGACTCCCGTGGGGAGGTTGTTACGGTGATTCATTTCGAGAGCCCTGTGCTTGTCAGGCGAGGACCAAAGTCATGAGTCTGAAGTTGGTGCGGAATCACCGCGTTCTGCTTGTGGACGACGATCGCATTATTACTGCCACGCTGAAGGACGGCCTTGAGCGCTGGGGGCTTACCATCGAGACCGCCAATGACGCTTCGCAAGCCAAGGCGCTTGCCGAGCAGACCACATTCGATCTGGTGGTTATCGACACGAAAATGCCCGGAGAGTCGGGGGTTGAATTCGCCTCCTGGCTTAACCAACACCAACCGGCGACCCCGTATATCTTCCTCTCCGCGTACGGCGACGAGGAGAACGTCGAGGCAGCCGTGACGGCGGGTGCGATGACCTACGTCGTCAAGCCCGTGCAGGTGCCCCAGTTGATTCCGGTCATCTATAGCGCCCTGGAGCGGGCCGAGGAAATCCGCGCTCTCGGAGCCGAAACGAGAAAACTCAAAGGCGCCTTCGAGAGCAACCGCGACATCAACGTGGCGATCGGCGTGTTGATGCATCGGTTCGGGCTGACCCGGCAAGAGGCCTTCGACAACCTGCGGCGTCGGTGTCGTGATCAACAAACCAGGGTTCATGACGTCGCAGTACAGGTCATCGAGAGCGAGGAGACCATCTCCCTGATCGGGCGGCGAGACAACCGATGAGACTCCAAGCGGATTACTTCGTCCGTCTGGACATTGAATAAGCTGCGACTGCGGAGCAGCCATCGATACGCTGCGACGACGCTGAACGAGGAGTTGATCACAGTTCCCGTTGATGCAAGCAGCACCTAGGTTGTAGATCCTGTTGGCACGTGCTACCTATTAAGAGCGAGAGTTGCATTACGCCGTTACCCCGCGTGATTGAA
>SKYZ01000122.1 GCA_007127625.1 Aquisalimonas sp.
CGTGGTCGGTCTTTACCATACCCTTCGCCCACTGCCCAATGATGCAACTGCCACGCATGGAACGGGCGACTGACGGGATGAGGGTCATGACAGCCTCCGGGCAGCACTCCACGGCATACGGTCGCTACCGCTGGGAAGACTACTACGAGCTGTGCAAACCCAAGGTGGTGGCACTGCTGGTCTTCACTGCGCTGGTGGGCATGGTGCTGGCCGCTCCGCCGGCGGAGGTGCCGTGGAACGCCCTGATTTTCGGCAGTCTCGGTATTGCCCTGAGCAGTGCGTCCGCGGCGGCGATCAACCAGATCGTCGACGAGAAGGCGGATGCTGCCATGGCCCGAACCAAGGGGCGCCCCCTGCCTACCGGTGCGTTGCCGGCGGGCCGCGCCATGGTGTTCGCCGCCGCCATTGGCCTGCTGGGGCTCGGCATCCTCTACTGGCTGGTGAACCCGCTGACGGCGCTGCTCACCTTTCTGTCGCTGATGGGCTATGCGTTCGTCTACACCCTGTTCCTCAAGCGTGCCACGCCGCAGAACATCGTCATCGGGGGTGCCGCCGGAGCCGCGCCCCCGGTACTGGGCTGGGCCGCGGTGACCGGCACCATCCATCCCCACGCGCTGCTGCTGTTCCTGATCATCTTCATCTGGACGCCGCCGCATTTCTGGGCGCTGGCCATCCATCGCCGCGAGGACTACGCGAAGGTCGATATCCCCATGCTGCCGGTGACCCACGGCGTGCGGTTTACCGAGGTGCAGATCCTGCTCTACACCCTGCTGCTGGTGGCCGCCAGCCTACTACCCTTCGCCACAAGGATGAGTGGCCCCTTGTACCTGGGCGGTGTCCTGCTTCTGAACGCCGGTTTCCTCTACTACGCGCTCGCGCTGCGGTACTCCACCGACGAGCGTTTGCCCATGCGGGCGTTCAGCTATTCCATCACCTACCTCATGGGGCTTTTCGGGTTGCTGCTGCTGGACCATTATCTGCCCCTGCTGGAACGGCTGCTGCCTGTCTGACCTGTTCACGGGACGGGTGTCTTGGCGCCTGTCCCGGGTTGGTGTCTACAATGGAATGACAGGCCGCATCGGGCCGGGCGGCCGCAACCATGTCCCAACCCGAGTGAACAGGGGGCGCTGATGAAGATCACGAGCCACAGCCTGACCGAGGGCCAGCCCGTCCCGGAGCGCAACGCCTTCGGTGTCCCCGATCCGCAGACACGCATGCGTCTCGGCGACAATCTCAGTCCTCACATCGCCTGGTCCGGGCTCCCGGATGGCACCCGCTCACTGGTGCTGATCTGCCACGACCCGGATGCGCCGGGGGAGGCGGATGACGTCAACAAGGCGGATCGTGAACTGCCGGCAGACGTGCCCCGGATCGACTTCTTCCACTGGGTGCTGGTGGACATCCCGCCCGACTTGGGCGAGCTGGGCGAGGGCGCCTTCTCCAGCGGCGTGACACCAAAGGGCAAGTCGGGACCGGAGGCGCCCCAGGGGCTGCGGCAGGGTCTCAACGATTTCACGGGCTTCCTGGCGGGCGATCCGGAAATGGCCGGCGAGTACTTCGGCTACGACGGCCCGTGCCCACCGTGGAACGACCCCCAGCGCCACCATTACGTGTTCACGCTGTATGCCACGGATCTGCCGCGTTGCCCGGTGGATGGTGCGTTCACCGGTGGCGACGTCCGCACGGTATTGCAGGGCCACGTTCTGGATCGGGCCGCCCTGACGGCCACCTACAGCCTCAACCCCGACGTGGGGCGGTGACCCGGGCCCTGTCCCGAGGACGCGGGCCGGGACGGGACACCAGCTCCGCGCTGCCTCAGTTTTCTGTGATGGGGACCAGCGTCAGTTCGACCCGACGGTTGGCCTGCCGGCCCTCCTCGGTGCTGTTGTCGGCAATGGGGTGTTCCTCGCCGAAACCCGCGGTGGCGATGCGCTGGCGGGTAATGCCTTCACTGCGCAGATAGCGTCCCACCGATTCCGCGCGCCGCTCGGAAAGTCGCTGATTGTAGGCCGCATCGCCGATGCTGTCGGTGTGGCCGGCCACCTCGATCAGTGTCTGGTCGAACTCTTCCAGGACCAGGACCACGCTGTCGAGTACGTCGTAGAACTCGGATCGCAGTTCGGCACTGTCGAAGCCGAAGGTGATGTTGCCCGGCATGTTCAGGATCAACTCGTCACCTTCCCGGGTCACGCTGACGCCGGTCCCCTCCAGTTGCTCCCGGAGCTTGTCTTCCTGGCGGTCCATGTAGGCACCGACCGCGGCCCCGGACAGGCCGCCGATGCCGGCACCGATGGCCGCTCGCTGGCGGCGCTCACGACTGTCCGAGCCAGTGGCAACGCCGATGGCGGCGCCGGCGATGGCGCCGATGGCCGCCCCGGTGGCGGTGCGCGCCGTGCGCTCCTCACCGGTGTACGGGTCCGTGGTGCCACAGGCGGTCAGCCCCAGGGTGGCGGCGGTGAGCAGGCAGACAGCCAAGCTTCTGATGGTCATTGAGTGCAGCCTCGATAAGACCCCGCGGCGCGAACTGCGCCCGCGGTCTCGTTCCGTGAATTCGGGATCCCTAAGCGCCGTTCCAGCGCCGGAAGACCAGTGTGGCGTTGGTGCCGCCGAAGCCGAAGCTGTTGGACATGACCGCGTTCAGCCCGGCGTTGTCCCTGCGTTCGCGGACGATGGGCATGCCCTCGGCGTCCGGATCCAGGTTCTCGATATTGGCCGACGCCGTGACAAAATCGTCCTGCAGCATCAACAGGCTGTAAATGGCCTCCTGTACGCCGGCGGCCCCCAGGGAGTGGCCGGTGAGCGACTTGGTGGAACTCACCAGGGGCGGCGTGTCGCCGAACACCTCGCGGATGGCGTTGAGTTCGGTGATGTCGCCGGCCGGAGTGCTGGTGCCGTGGGCGTTGACGTAATCCACGGGCCCGTCGTGGGTGCTCAAGGCCTGCTGCATGCAGCGCACGGCCCCTTCACCCGAGGGCGCGACCATGTCGTGGCCGTCGGATGTCGCGCCGTAGCCGGTGAGTTCCGCCAGGATGTTGGCGCCGCGGGCCCGAGCGTGCTCGAGTTCCTCGATCACCAGCATGCCGGCCCCGCCGGCAATGACGAAGCCATCCCGGTCGACATCATAGGCCCGCGAGGCGGTTTCCGGCGTGTCGTTGCGCCGGGATGACAGCGCACCCATGGCGTCGAACAGCATGGTCAGGGTCCAGTGCTCTTCCTCGCCACCGCCGGCAAACACCACGTCCTGCTTGCCCAGCTGGATCTGTTCCATGGCATTGCCGATGCAATGCGCACTGGTGGCACAGGCCGACGTGATGGAGTAGTTTACGCCCTTGATGCTGAACGGCGTGGCCAGACAGGCGGAAACGGTACTGCTCATGACCTTGGGCACCATGTACGGCCCGATGCGCTTGACGCCCCGCTCGCGCAGGATGTCCGCCGCCTTGAGCAGGTTCTCGGTGGAGCCACCGCCGGACCCGGTGATCAGCCCGGTGCGGGGGTTGGAGACTTCGTGCGGCTCCAGGCCGGCGTGTTCGATGGCCTCCTGCATCGCCACGTAGGCGAAGCCGGCGGCGTCTCCCATGAAGCGCCGTGCCTTGCGGTCGACGTGAGCGTCCAGGTCCAGGTCAACGGCGCCGGCGATGCGGCTGCGTAGCCCCATCTCCTCGTACGCTTCCCGGTACCGGATGCCCGAACGGCCGGTGCGGAGGCTGTCCGCCACCGCTGTCTTGTCATTCCCGAGGCAGGAGACGATTCCCGCCCCCGTTACAACCACGCGTTTCATACCGTGTCGCTCCCAACTCCATCGTGCCTGGGCACGAAACCGACTCAAGGGTATACGGCGGCACCGCCCGGGGGCAGTGCCCTAGGCTTCCATGGACTCCGGAGACTGGAACAGGCCGACGCGCAAATCACTGGCGCTGTAGATGGGCTTGTCATCCACCAGCATCTCGGCGTCGGCGATGCCCATGACCAGCTTACGCATGATGACCCGTTTCATGTTGATGCGGTAGGTGACCAATCTGGCCTGCGGCAGCACCTGGCCGAAGAACTTGACCTCCCCGGCACCAAGCGCGCGGCCCCGGCCCTGACCGCCCTTCCAGCCCAGGAAGAAGCCCACCAGCTGCCACATGGCGTCCAGCCCGAGGCAACCAGGCATCACCGGATCGTTCTGGAAGTGGCAATCGAAGAACCACAGGTCCGGCCGGATATCCAGCTCTGCATGGATCTGGCCCTTGCCATGGCTGCCGCCGGTGTCGTCGATGTGGACGATGCGGTCCAGCATCAGCATCCCCGGCTTGGGCAACTGCGGGTTGCCCGGGCCGAAGAGCTTGCCTTCGGCACACCGGATCAGATCGTCGTAATCGAAACTCGAATCGTTTTTCAGATAGTGCGGATTTGTTGCCATCGGATCCTCGGGGTGCTAAGACCCGCCGCCGCGTGGTCGCTGCGGCAGGTAGCACAGTGATGAATACGGCCAAAGTGTAAGGGATAGCTCCGCCAGGATCGAGTGGCGGTGCAATACGGGCCGCGTCCGCGGCCGGCGGCACCGACGGCAAGCGGACAAAAAAAACCCCGTGCGGACACGGGGCAAGCGTGGAGGGCAACCACTTGACAAGCTCTTGGACCGATGGCGGCGGCCGGCCCGAAGGCCGGCCCGGGCCACCTTACTGGCGTGCCTCGATCATGCCGACGACTTGCTCGCGCATTTCCGGGTCACGCTCCAGTGCCGCGGCCACGGCGGAATATTCCTGCACTTCCAGGCCGCTGGCCTGAATGGCCTCGACCATTTCGTCATTGGCTTCCTGCTGGAGTTCCTGAGCGTCCTCGGTGGCCTCGGCGCCCTGGAGCCGCTCCGAGTACTCGCGGTGAATCTCGCCCACCTCGACATACGCATCGGCGAACTGTTCCAGCGTTTCGTCGTCAAAATCCTGCTGCTCGGCCATGGCGTCCGGTTCCTGCTCGTAGGAGTCGGCCTGGCCTTCGTCCTGGTCCATGGCGTGCAGGGCGGGCGCCAGCAGCAGCCCCGAAAGCAGCGGAATCATGAATCGGATGGAGGTACGGGTCTTCATGTCGGGAAACTCCTTTAAAGTTGCCAATTGCTCGTGGCCTGACTAATGCACGCGCTATGCCAGAAATCCCATGCATCGTCAGGATGCCCGCGAAATCCGGCGTGAGGCCCGTTGAGGGGGCCCCTGATGCGCCGCGGACACGGGCTCTTGCCAGCCACGATCGTGACACATAATGTGTAAATATGGCACATGAGACAAGAATGCTACGTCCTGTGAAGCCTTTTCTGGCGCTGTGGAACCATCGGTACAGCCTGCGCTGGGCCCTGATTCTGCGCGTGCTGGTGCCCCTGTTGGTGGCCATGGCCCTGGTCACGGCAGTCGGCCTGAGAACGCTGGAGTCGGCGATCGAGGCGCAGATGCAGGAGGACGTGGAACTGGTGGCGCGGGCGGTACGCCTCC